>JAQSXP010000089.1 GCA_029256605.1 Devosia sp.
GAGGAAAACAGCCGCGAAGACGCCGAGCGCATCAAGTCGCTGATGTTCACCTTCGAGGATCTGGGCAAGCTCGATGCCTCCGCCGCCCAGACCCTGCTCGCGCGCATGGACAAGGCCGAACTGGCCCTCGCCCTCAAGGGCGCCAACGATACGCTCAAGGAATTCTTCTTCAGGAACATGTCCGCCCGCAGCGGCAAGCTGCTCAAGGACGACATGGAGGCCCTTGGCCCCGTGCGCCTCAAGGATGTCGATGAAGCCCAGGGCCGCATGGTCGCCACCGCCAAGGATCTGGCCGCACAGGGTGAGATCATCATCCTCAAGGGCAAGTCCGACGAGCAGATGATCGCCTAGCGCCATGGCCAGTCACGCTCGCTTCACCTTCGACCTCGACCTTGGCCAGCGCCCCAGCCCCAGCGCAATGCCGCCGCGCGCCGGCCTCCCCGAGGACCTCGTGGCTCGCCTCGTCGCCGAAGCGCGCGAGGAAGGTTATGCAGAGGGCTTTGCCGCCGGTGCCCAGGACGCCGCTGCCATGGCCGCCCAGACCCTTGCCGCCGCCGCCGCCACCCTAGCCACCCGCACCGCCGAAATGGCCGCCGCGCTCGATGACGCCACCGCTGTCAGCCACCGCGAAGCCGTGGAACTGGCCGCCAGCATCGGCCGCAAGCTTGCGCTGCAGCTGCTCGCGCGCGAGCCGCAGGCCGAGCTCGAGGGCCTCATCGCCGAATGCATGGCGAATCTGGAAGGCGCGCCCCACCTGGTGATCCGCTGCCACCCCGATATTGCCGATGGCGTGCGCGACATCGCCACCACCCATATGGCCACCTCCGGTTTTTCGGGCCGCCTCATCGTCATGGGCGATCCCGAACAGCGCCTGGGCGACGGCCGCCTTGAATGGGTCGATGGCGGCCTCGTGCGCAATCTTGACGCCATCTCCGACGACATCGACCGGCGCATCGCCGCCTATCTCGATGGCGGTCACCCGCCTATCAGCCATGAGGAGTCCCATTCATGAGCGCCCCCAACGATAGCGACAACATGAGCTTTGAGGAAATGGCCGCCAGCGCCGCAGGCCGCGGTCCCGAAGCCCATATGGAACGCACCGCCGCCGATCTCGAAGCCGTCTTTGATGTTCCCGTGCGCATCTCGGTCGTCCTGGGCCGCACCAAGATGCCGGTCTCCCAGCTGCTGCGCATGGATGTGGGCACCGTGATCGAACTCGACCGTCAGGTCGGCGAAGCCGTCGAAATCCTCGTCAATGACCGCCTCGTCGCCCGCGGCGAAATCGTGCTGGTCGAAAACCGGCTCGGCGTCACCATGACCGAAGTCATCAAGCCACAATAAGGGAGCACCGCCATGCGTCTACTCATCGTCGGAGCTCTCGAGGGCCAGCTCAGCACCGCCACCAAGATGGCCATGGATGGCGGCGCCAAGGTCGCCCATGCCCCATCGGTCGATATTGCGCTGGCCACGCTGCGCGCCGGCCGCGGCGCCGATCTGCTGCTCGTCGATGTGATGATGGACATTGCCCGCCTCATCTCCGGGCTCGAAGCCGAGCGCATCGCCGTCCCCGTTGTTGCCTGTGGCGTCGAAACCAATGCCGCGGCCGCCGTTAACGCCATCCGCGCCGGCGCTAAGGAATATATCCCCCTACCTCCCGATGCCGAGTTGATCGCTGCCGTAATCGCCGCTGTCGCCCGCGATTCCTCGGAATTCCTGTTCCGCGACCCGGCCATGGCCCGCGTCGTCAAGATGGCCGATCAGATCGCAGGTTCTGATGCTTCCATTCTCATTACCGGCGAATCCGGCACCGGCAAGGAGGTCATCGCCAAATATGTCCATTCTCGCTCGCGGCGAGCGGGCAAGCCCTTTATCTCGGTCAACTGCGCCGCCATCCCCGAGGCGCTGCTGGAATCCGAGCTATTCGGGCATGAAAAGGGTGCCTTTACCGGCGCCGTCGCCCGCCGGATCGGCAAGTTCGAGGAAGCCTCGGGCGGCACGCTCCTGCTTGATGAAATTTCTGAAATGGATGTGCGGCTGCAGGCCAAGCTGCTGCGCGCCATTCAGGAGCGCCTGATCGATCGCGTCGGCGGCGGCAAGCCGGTGGCCGTGGATATCCGCATCCTCGCCACCTCCAACCGCAATCTCGCCGATGCCGTGCGTGAAGGCTCTTTCCGCGAAGACCTGTTGTTCCGCCTCAACGTGGTCAACCTCAAGCTCCCGGCCCTCCGGGACCGGCCGGGCGACATTGTTGCCCTGTCCGAACATTTCGTTGCCAAATACAGCAAGGCCAATGGCCTGCCCCCGCGCATCCTGGCGGCCGATGCCCGCGATGCGTTGGTGCGCGCTCCCTGGCCCGGCAATGTGCGCGAGCTGGAAAACACCCTCCACCGCGCCGTGCTCCTGTCCTCGGGGGAAACCATCACGGCGGACGCCATTGTCCTCCCCGATGGCATGGGCCTGCACGAAGCGGCAACCGCCACTTCGCTCTCCTCCCAGCTCGCCCAGACTGCCGAAGCCATGTCCCGCGCCCTTGTGGGTCGCACCGTGGCCGATGTGGAGCGCGACCTAATCCTTGATACCCTCGATCACACGCTGGGCAACCGCACCCACGCCGCCAACATCCTGGGCATCTCCATCCGCACCTTGCGCAACAAGCTCAACCAATATGCCGACGAAGGCACCCTCGTGCCCGAACCCGGCGAACGCCGCGCGGTGGCATGATGGCCCCCAAACTCGCGCTCGAGCAGGGCAGGCACGAACCCGCCGGTCGCGAGCCTTCCGCTCTTGCCTTGGCCATCATTGCCGCCCTGACGCTTGCCGTCAGCACCGACCAGCTGGACACCGCCTCCTCGTCGGCCTCCCCCTGGCAACAGGCCGAACCCGCCGAGTCTGACCACGACACCACCCCGGATCACGCCACCGCATGAGCGAGCTGCCCACCCTGCGCACCCGCCCGGCCTTCAAGCTGCCCACCGGCACGGCCGTGCTCGATACCCTGCGCTCGGGCGACATCGCGCTCGCCACCGGGGTCATGGGCCTCATCGTCATCCTGATCGTCCCGATGCCCCCGCTCCTGCTCGACGGGCTGCTGGCGATCTCGATCGTCTTTTCCGTGATGATCCTGATGACGGCGCTGTTCATCCAGAAGCCGCTGGAATTCTCGTCCTTCCCCACCGTGCTGCTGATCGCCACCATGCTGCGGCTGGGCCTTAACCTCGCCACAACGAGGCTGATCCTGTCGGAGGGTCACAACGGCACCCACGCCGCCGGTCACGTCATCGAAGCCTTCGGCAATTTCGTGATGCGCGGCAATTTCATCATTGGCGTCGTGGTCTTTGCCATCCTCGTCCTTGTGAACTTCATCGTCATCACCAAGGGCTCTGGCCGTATCGCCGAAGTGGCCGCGCGCTTCAACCTCGACGCGATGCCGGGCAAGCAGATGGCCATCGACGCCGACCTGTCGGCCGGCCTCATCGATGAAGCCACGGCCAAGATCCGCCGGGCCGAACTCGAAGGCGAAAGCGCCTTTTTCGGCAACATGGACGGCGCCAGCAAATTCGTGCGCGGCGACGCCATTGCCGGCCTCATCATCACCTTCATCAATGTGATCGCCGGCATGGTGATCGGCATGATGCAGGAGGGCCTCTCCATTCAGGACGCGGGTAACGTTTATACGCTCCTGACCATCGGCGACGGCCTCGTGTCTCAGATCCCGGCGTTGATCGTGTCCACCGCCGCGGGTATCCTCGTTTCCAAGTCCGGCGTCACCGGCTCGGCCGACAAGGCCCTCTCCGCCCAGTTCACCGGCTATCCCCGGGCTCTCGGCATGTCGGCGGCCGTCATGGCGCTTCTTGCCTTCCTGCCCGGCATGCCCGCCATCCCCTTTCTCGCCATTGCCGGCGGCGTCGGCTACATGGCCTGGCGCTCCGCCGCCACCAAGAGCGAAAAACAGGCTGATGCCACGCGGCTGGCTGCCCTCGAGAACCCGGCCCTCCCGGGTGCCGCCGGTGCACCGCCCGCCGAAGTCCCGATCACCGATAGCCTCAAGATCGACGAGCTTAAGCTCGAACTGGGCTATGGCCTTCTCTCGCTGGTCAAGGAAGACGAAAACGGCTCCGACCGCCTGACCGAGCAGATCAAGGCCCTGCGCCGCCAGCTCGCGACCGAACTGGGCTTTGTCATGCCCCCGGTCCGCATCCTCGACAACATGCAGCTCGAGCCCAACGACTACAAAGTGCGCATCAAGGAAGTGGAAGCCGGCCACGGCCAGATCTGGGCCAGCCAGCTCATGGTCATGGACCCGATGGGCCGCTCCATTGACCTGCCCGGCCACCACACCACCGAGCCCACCTTTGGTCTGCCCGCGACCTGGATCGAGCCCGCCCTGCGCGATGAGGCCGAGCTGCGCGGCCTCTCCATCATCGATCCTTCGACTGTGATCTCGACGCACCTGACCGAAGTGCTCAAGGCCAATGTCGCCGATCTCCTCAGCTACGCCAATGTGCAGTCGCTGCTATCGGGCCTGCCCAAGGAACAGCAAAAGCTCGTCGAAGACATCGTGCCCGGCCTCATCACCGTTTCGGGCATCCAGCGCGTGCTGCAGACGCTGCTCAATGAACGCATCTCCATCCGCGATCTCTCCACCATTCTCGAAGGCGTTGCCGAAATTGCCGGCCCCGGGCGCTCGACGCAAATGGTGGTGGAGCATGTCCGCTCCCGCCTCGCCCGCCAGCTCTGCGCGGCCAATCTGGGGCCCGACGGCAACCTGCCCCTTTTGACCCTCTCCCCCACATGGGAACGCGACTTTGCCGAAGCCATGATCGGGGAAGGCGACAACCGCCACCTTGCTATGGCCCCTTCGCGCCTACAGCAGTTCATCGGCGCCATCCAGACCGCCTTTGAGCGCGCCGCCCAGCAAGGCGAGCTGCCCGTGCTGATCACCTCTCCCGGCATCCGTCCCCATGTTCGCTCCATCATTGAGCGCTTCCGCCCACAAACCGTGGTGATGAGCCAGAACGAGGTGCACCCCCGCATTCGCCTCAAGACCATCGGCAGCGTCTGACCCTTTCGCCCCCCGCTGCTTCCTGCGGCAAGCGGGTGGAACTGCCCACCGGATTGATCATTAAGGCTGGCGCATTCCCCGGGGCCTTCCATGAAGCTGTTCAACTGCGACCACTGCGGCAACACCATCTACTTCGAAAATGCGGTTTGCGAAGTGTGCGGGCACCAGCTCGGCTATATCCCAGACAAGAACGCCATGGTGTCCCTGGTCCAGAATGACAGCGGCAGCTGGACGTCCCCTGCCTTCCCCGATCAGCCCTATGTGTTTTGCACCAATGCCCAGCACGGCGCCTGCAACTGGCTAATCGAAGCGGCGCCAGGGGGCGATGTGTTCTGCGTCGCCTGCCGTCACAACGAAACCATTCCGCCTATCGAAGAGCCGCAAAACCTGACCCGCTGGCAAACCATCGAGCGGGCCAAAAAGCGCCTCTTCTATTCCCTCATTGAACTCGGCCTGCCGCTCAAAACGCGCAACGAAGACCCCGCTCATGGCCTCGCCTTCCGCTTCCTCGCCGACGAGCCTGCCAGCAGTTCACCCGTGATGACGGGCCACGAGAATGGCATCATCACTATCGCCCTCGTTGAAGCCGATGATGCCGAGCGCGAGAAGCGCCGCTCGCAGATGGGCGAACCCTATCGCACCTTGCTGGGCCATTTCCGTCACGAGATCGGCCACCACTATTGGGACCTTCTGGTCGACAACACGCCGGCCATCGAGCCCTTCCGCGCCCTCTTCGGCGATGATCGGGCCGATTACGCCGCGGCCCTTCAGGCGCACTATGCCAATGGCGCCCCGCTTGGTTGGCCGCAAACCCATATCAGCGCCTACGCTACCTCCCACCCTTGGGAGGACTTTGCTGAAACCTGGGCCCACTACCTCCACATCATCGACACGGTGGAAATGGCTGCAGCCTTTGGCGTTCGCGCCCAGCCCAAGGCCGGGGACCAGAGTCTCGCCGTGGACACCAACTTCAACCCCTATAAGCAAGGCGAGTTCTCCACCATCGCCGACCATTGGGTGCCCTTGGCCTTGCTGCTCAACAACCTCAACCGCGCCATGGGCCATCCCGACGCCTACCCTTTCGTTCTCACCCCCAAAGTGGTCGAAAAGCTCAGCTTCGTGCATGATCTGGTGCATGGCCGCTTTGCCGCCTGACGAGACCAATTCACATCGGCTGCGGGATGGGCTATGGCCCTCCCATGCAAGCGGCTCTCACCATTCTTCCCGTCCCGGTCTTTTCCACCCTCTGCAACGCCGCCTTCACGTTGCGCCGTGAGGTTTTCGTCTGGGAGCAGAACGTGCCCGAGGAAGAAGAGCACGACAGCTACGACCTGACCGCGACCCATCTTGCCGCCATCGCGGAAGGGGAAGTCGTGGGCACGCTCCGGCTCATCGCCCTGCCCGAACACAC
>JAQSXP010000090.1 GCA_029256605.1 Devosia sp.
TTGCAGTAATAGGAGATGGCAGCGTCGTATTCGCGCACGATGAGGGTGACTGTTGCTATGGATCTGGCCATGGCGAGATGGGACACTGCTACAAAGCTGGGGTCAAGAGCGGGCCGGCTGGAGAGGCGAATGCCTCTTAATTGTGAAAAAAGGCCGCAGTGCCACAGCATTGACCAAATGGTAAAACTCCCCCATTGCGCTCCTCTGTTTTCTACGCTTTGTTGACCGTTAAGCTTGGCCGGCAAGCCAGGCGCATAAAAAACTGTCCCGGGAGACACCAAATATGACATTGATGAAGAGCCTGCTGGCGGCGACTGCCGTGCTCGCGCTGACTGCCGGCGCGGCCCAGGCCAAGCAACTGGTCTACTGTTCCGAAGCTTCGCCGGCTCACTTTGACCCCGGTCCGCTGACCGGCGGTAACGATTTCGACGCCAGCTCGCATACCATCTATGACCGCCTGGTGCAGTTCGAGCCCGGTGGGACGGCGACCATTCCCGGTCTCGCCGAAAGCTGGGACATCTCCGAGGACGGCAAGGAAATCACCTTCCATCTGCGCCCGGGCGTCAAGTTCCACACCACCTCCTATTTCACCCCCACGCGTGACCTCAACGCTGATGACGTTATCTTCTCGTTCGAGCGTCAGTGGAAGGAAGACAATGCTTGGTATGCTTATCTTGAGGGCATGACCTGGGATTACTTCCAGGGCATGGATATGGCCCGCTATATTCAGGAAATCCGCAAGGATGACGACCTGACGGTCACCTTCGTTCTGACCGAGCCCAATGCTCCGATGATCGCCAATCTGGCCATGGACTTTGCGGCCATCGTCTCCAAGGAATATGCCGATCAGCTCGAAGCCTCGGGCGACCTGGCATCGTTCTCCACCCAGCCTGTGGGCACCGGCCCGTTCATGCTGGTCGATTATCAGCTCGACACCGTCATCCGCTACCAGGCTTTCCCCGATTACTGGGATGGCAAGCAGCCCATCGATGACCTGGTTTTCGCCATCACCACCGATCCTTCGGTGCGTGCCCAGCGCCTGCTGGCCGGCGAATGCGATATCATGTCCTATCCCGCTCCTGCCGACATCGCGCAGCTGCAGGCTGACCAGAACCTGACGGTGATGGAGCAGGAAGGCCTCAATATCGGCTACATGTCCTACAACGTCACCGAAGCGCCGTTTGACAATGTCAATGTGCGCAAGGCGTTGAGCATGGCCATCGACAAGGCCGCCATCATCGAGGCCGTGTATCAGGGTGCTGGCGAAGACGCCAAGAACCTGATCCCGCCCACCATGTGGTCCTATAATGATGCGGTTGCGGCCGACGTCTACGATCCGGAAAAGGCCAAGGAACTGCTGGCGGAAGCTGGCGTGACCAACCTGACCACCGATCTGTGGGCCATGCCGGTCTCGCGTCCCTACAATCCCAACGCCCAGCGCGTTGCCGAACTGATCCAGGCTGACTGGGCCGCTGTGGGCGTCACCGCCAACATCGTCACCTATGAATGGACCGAGTATCGCGAGCGCGGCAAGGCCGAGGACCGCAAGGGTCCGTTCCAGATCGGCTGGACCGGCGACAATGGTGATCCGGACAACTTCTTTGCTACCCTGTTCTCCTGCTCGGCCATTGGCGTGTCCAACTATTCGAGCTGGTGCAATGAGGAATTCGAAGACCTGATCCAGAAGGCCAAGACCACTTCCGACCAGGAAGAGCGGGCCGAGCTGTATCGTCAGGCCCAGGAAATCTTCAAGGCCGAAGAGCCAGCCATGACCCTGGCCCATAGCCGGGTGTTCATGCCCATGAAAAAGACCGTCCTGAATTACAAGATGAGCCCGCTGGGCAACCACTCCTTCAAGGGCGTGGACATCGAGGAATAAGGATCATTGCCGGCGCCTCGTGCGCCGGCCCGTCCAAGATGGAACCTCGGTCCAGGCTGGGCCGAGGTTTTCCATATACAAGGGGCCCTGAACCCATCCGATGCTGAACTTTATCCTGCGCCGACTGGCGCTGATTGTGCCGACCGTGATCGGCATCACCCTTTGCGCCTTCTTTTTCGTGCGTGTGCTGCCAGGCGATCCCATCCTCGCCATGGCCGGCCAGCACGGCGTAACCCCTGAACGCTATGAGATCCTGCGCGAGCAGTTCGGCTACAATCTGCCGCTCTGGCAGCAGTACTTCAATTACCTGGGCAATGTGCTGCAGGGCAATTTCGGCGTGTCCCTGGCCACCAAGCGCCCGGTGATCACCGAGTTCATGACCCTGTTCCCGGCCACCATCGAACTGGCGCTGGTCGCGATGATCTTCGCCGTGGTCGTGGGCATTCCCGCCGGTATCTTTGCCGCCGTCAAGCGCGGGTCCTGGTTCGACCAGCTCACCATGGGCGTGGCGCTGACCGGCTATTCCATGCCCATCTTCTGGTGGGGCCTGCTGCTGATCATTTTCTTTTCGGGCTATCTGGGCTGGACCCCGGTATCCGGTCGCATCGCCCTGACCTTCTTTTTGCGTCCGATCACCGGCTTCATGCTGATCGATACGCTGCTCTACGGCAACTGGCCTGCCTTCGTGTCGGCGCTGCGTCACCTGATCTTGCCGGCCGTGGTGCTGGGCACCATTCCCCTGGCGGTGATTGCGCGGCAAACCCGCTCGGCCATGCTTGAAGTGCTGGGCGAGGACTATGTCCGCACCGCGCGCGCTAAGGGCCTGTCGGCCCGCCGGGTCGTCAATGTCCATGCCCTGCGCAACGCGCTGATTCCGGTGATCACCACGATCGGCCTGCAGGTCGGCTTGCTGCTGGGCGGCGCCATTCTCACCGAAACGATCTTCTCCTGGCCCGGTATTGGCAAGTGGATGATCGATTCCATCTCCAAGCGCGACTATGTCGTGGTGCAGTCCGGCCTGTTGCTGATTGCCCTGATCGTCATGGCCGTGAACTTGGCCGTCGATGTGCTCTATGCCGTCATCAATCCGCGCATCAGGGTGAAATAGATGAGCCAGTTGCAAGCCACTCCCGTCGCCGACAAGGCCGACCTGGGCGCCAGTCTTCGCGAATTCTGGCACTATTTTTCCGTCAACCGCGGCGCCGTCATCGGCCTCGTCGTCTTCACCCTTCTCGTGCTCGTGGCGATCTTCGCCCCGCTGATCGCGCCCCATTCGCCCGATCAGCAATTCCGCGATGCCATCCTGACGCCGCCCGTCTGGGATGCGATGGGCGACCCGCGCTTCCTGTTAGGCACCGACCCCGTTGGCCGTGACGTGCTGAGCCGGCTGATCCATGGTGCTCGCTATTCGCTGTTTATCGGCCTCTTCGTCGTCGTCGGCGCCCTGTTCGTGGGTGTGATCCTGGGTGTGCTGGCCGGCTATTTCGGTGGCTGGGTTGATGCGCTCATCATGCGCGTCATGGACATTATCCTGGCCTTTCCCTCGCTGCTGTTGGCGCTGGTTCTGGTCGCCATTCTGGGGCCGGGCCTGTTCAACGCCATGGTCGCCATTGCGGTCGTGCTGCAGCCCCACTTTGCCCGGCTGGTGCGCGCTGCGGTGATGGCGGAAAAGAACCGCGAATATGTCACCGCCGCCAAGATGTCGGGCGCAGGCCATCTGCGCCTGATGCTGGTCACCATCCTCCCCAATTGCCTGGGGCCGCTGATCGTGCAGGCGACGCTGAGCTTTTCCAACGCCATCCTCGATGCGGCGGCGCTGGGCTTTCTCGGCATGGGGGCGCAGCCGCCCACGCCCGAATGGGGCACCATGCTGGCCACGGCCCGCGAGTTCATCCTGCGCGCGCCCTGGGTCGTGACCTTCCCGGGCCTTGCCATCCTCATCACCGTGCTCGCCATCAACCTCATCGGCGATGGCATGCGCGATGCCCTTGATCCCAAGCTGAAGCGGAGCTGATCCATGCCGCTGCTGGATATTCGCAATCTCACCGTATCGTTCGACACCTCCGCAGGCCTGTTCAAGGCCGTGGATGGGGTGGACGTATCTGTCGATAGCCGTGAAGTGCTCGCCATTGTGGGCGAAAGCGGCTCGGGAAAATCCGTGGCCATGCTGGCGGTGATGGGCCTGTTGCCCGCCACTGCCACGGTGACCGCCGACAAGATGGAGTTCGAGGGTCTCGACTTGCTGGGCATGAGCGCCCAGGCCAAACGCAAGATCATCGGCAAGGACATTGCCATGATCTTCCAGGAGCCGGTCGCAAGCCTTAATCCCTGCTTTACGATTGGCTTCCAGCTCGAAGAAGTGCTGGGGGAACATCTCGGGCTGCGGGGCCGGGCCGCGCGTGACCGCGCGGTGGAACTGCTTGGTCTCGTGGGTATCCGCGATGGCGCCGAACGGCTTGGTGCCTTTCCGCACCAGATGTCGGGTGGTCAGTGCCAGCGCGTGATGATCGCCATGGCCATTGCCTGCAATCCCAAGCTGCTGATCGCCGACGAGCCGACCACCGCGCTCGACGTGACGATCCAAAAGCAGATCCTTGACCTGCTCGTGCGCCTGCAGGCCGAGCATGGCATGGCCCTGATCATGATCACCCACGATATGGGCGTGGTTGCCGAAACGGCAGACCGCGTGATCGTGCAGTACAAGGGCAAGAAGATGGAGGAGGCCGACGTGCTCTCCTTATTTGAAAGCCCGAAGTCCAACTACACCAAGGCGCTCCTGTCAGCCTTGCCGGAAAACGCCGTGGGCGACCGCCTGCCGACGGTTGCGGACTTCAACATGGCGCCCGAAGCGGAGGCCGTCCGATGAGCACGCCCGTTCTTGAGGTCAAAAACCTGACGCGAGACTATGTTTCGGCCGGCGGCTTGTTCCGCCCGGCCAAGGTGGTCCATGCGGTCAAGGGCGTAAATTTCTCGCTCGAAAAGGGCCGCACGCTGGCGGTGGTTGGCGAAAGCGGGTGCGGCAAGTCCACCCTGGCGCGCATGATCACCCTGATCGATCCCCCGACCTCGGGTGAGATCCGGATCGATGGCGGCAAGGTGGATGCGGGCCACGTGACCCGCGAAATGCGCCAGAAGGTGCAGATTGTCTTTCAAAATCCCTATGGCTCGCTCAATCCGCGTCAGAAGATCGGCGATGTGCTGGCCGAACCGCTCCTGCTCAACACCTCGATGAGTGCGGCCGAGCGGGCGGACAAGGCTATGGCCATGCTGCGCAAGGTTGGCCTCGCGCCCGAGCACTTCAATCGCTACCCGCACATGTTCTCGGGCGGGCAGCGCCAGCGTATTGCCATCGCCCGTGCCCTGATGCTCAACCCATCCTTCCTCGTGCTTGACGAGCCGGTGTCGGCGCTCGATCTTTCGGTGCAGGCGCAGATCCTCAACCTCCTCAAGGATCTGCAGGAAGAGTTCGGGCTGACCTATGTGTTCATCAGCCACGATCTCTCAGTGGTGCGCTATATCGCCGACGAGGTGATGGTGATGTATTTCGGCGATGTGGTGGAGCACGGCACGCGTGACGCCGTGTTCAGCGATCCCCAGCACAACTACACCAAGACCCTCTTTGCCGCGACGCCGCGCACCGACATCGCCAGCATCAAGGAGCGCCTGGCGCGCAAGGCGGCGTTGGCTGCTGCCGGCTAGAAAACCCTGCGGCGGGCCTTACGAGGCCTGCCGCCAGGCCTGCGCCTGCAAGAAGATGTCGAGATCGTTGCGGCTCATCGGCCGGGCAAAGGCATAGCCCTGCAGTACATCGCAGCCCAGGTCCCGCAGCAGCGAGGCTTGCTCGAGGGTTTCGACGCCTTCGGCCACCACCTGGATGCCCATCGACTTGCCGATGTCGACAATGGAAGCGAGCAGTTGCCGTTGCGCCGGATCAACAGTGATCGGGCGCACGAGCTGCCGGTCGATCTTGAGCCGCTGCGGGCGCAAGCGCTGCAGGGAGACGATCGAGGCATAGCCGGTGCCGAAATCATCGATCTCCACATCGATGCCCAGCTCCTTGAGCTGGTCGATATTCCAGGCGACCACCGGGTCCTGCTCGTCGAGATAGATGGACTCCACCAGCTCGAAGGCGAGACGCCCAGGCTCGATCTCGCGCTGTTTAAGCCCTGCGATCAGGTGCTCGTCATGCAGCCGCCGGAGTGAAACATTGACCGAAGCGCGGGGCACAGCCAAACCCAGTGCATCCCAGTGGCGCAGATCGGCGAGTGTTTGGTCCAGCAGGATCCGGTCGATGGTTGCCAGCACATTGAGGTCTTCGGCGATAGCAAGGAACGCATCGGGTGTTTGCAGGCCCAGCCGGGGGTGCTGCCAGCGCGCCAGCGCCTCGACGCTGACCAAATTGTGGGTGCGGGCGTCGAACTGCGGCTGGTAAAAGGCGATGAACTCGTTCCGCTCCAGCCCGCTCAGGATATCGTCGGCGATCCGCTTGGTCTTGATCACCTCGGCCTGCAACGCGGCACTGAAGAATTCATGGCGATTGCGCCCGCGCTTCTTGGCCCGATAGAGGGCAATATCGGCATTCCAGTTCAGTGAGTTCTGCGTCTGAGGTGTTGTCGGCAAGAACCACCACGAATTCGTCGCCGCCAACGCGAGCAACAAAGCTTCCCGGCTCGCAGCTGTGGCGCAGGATGCCGCTGACATGGACGAGCATGGCATCGCCCGCAGCATGGCCCACCGTGTCGTTGATCTGCTTGAAGCGATCCAGATCGATATGGAGGAGAGCGATTCGGCGGCCGCCCGCTTCGGCATCGGTGGAGAATGCCTTGAGCACATCATCCAGGAAGCGCCGATTGGGCAGGCCGGTGAGGCTATCGTGCAGGGCATTGTGCTCGATCCTGACGCGTGCCGCTTCGAGCTCGATATTGCGAGCGGCCGTCAGGCGCTGCGCGCGCTGGAGGTCTTCGTTAAGGGACACGTCTGCCGTCACGTCCCAGTTCACGCCCACGATCTTGGGGTTGCTGCCAGGATCGGTGAAGACCGCGCCCATTCCGCGCAAGTGCCGGATCGCACCATCTGCCAAGAGTACGCGGAAATCGGAATGGTAGTGGCCGCGCAGCATGGCCTCGGCAAAGTCGTGTTCAGCCTTGAA
>JAQSXP010000091.1 GCA_029256605.1 Devosia sp.
CGGCATCGGCGAACATGTCGCCGACGGTGACGATGGCGGCGGCCACAACGACATCGGTGCGCAGCACGGGAGCGGCGGCCGCCGTGGTGGCGAGGAGGGCCGTGGCGATGAGAGCGAGGAGCGGGCGGATCATCGGACGGCTCCCTAACGCAGCTGGCTCGTGGCCTGCATCATCTCGTCGGCGCCGGAGATGACGCGGGCGTTCATCTCATAGGCGCGCTGAGCGGCGATCAGGTCAGCGATTTCGGTGACGGAATTGACATTGGCCATCTCCAGGTTGCCCTGGAGCAGATTGCCCATGCCTTCGCTATTGGCGGTACCGATCTGGGCCGGGCCACTCGCGGCGGTTTCGGTGAACAGGTTGTCGCCGGCTGATTCCAGGCCCGACTTGTTGACGAAGCGGGCGAGCTGGAGCTGGCCCAGCTGGGTGGGGGTGGCGATAAAGGCTTCGACCGTACCATCGGCAGAGATGGAGATGGTGTTGGCGTTATCGGGAATGGTGATGCCGGGCTCAAGCTGGTAGCCGCTCGAGTTGACCAGTGTGCCTTCGGGGCTGCGCTCGAACGAGCCGTCGCGCGTGTAGCCAATGCGGCCATCGGGCAGCTGGACCATGAAGAAGCCTTCGCCACGCACCGCGATGTCGAGTTCGCGGTCGGTGGGGCTGACGGTGCCCTGGCTCATGACGCGGGGGGTGGCGACGGTGCGCACGCCTGAGCCGATCTCGAGCCCGGCGGGGACCATGGTGCCTTGGGCGGAGGTCTGCGAGCCGGCGCGATTATACTGCTGGTAGAGCAGATCCTGGAATTCGGCGCGGGCGCGCTTGAACCCAGTGGTGCGCATATTGGCGATGTTGTTGGAAATGACTTCGACGTTGCGTTCCTGGGCACTCATGCCGGTGGATGCGATGTACAGCGCTTTCATGGCGGGTCCTCAGGGTTACGCGTTGGTGTCGCCCAGGCGCTGGATGGCCGAGCGGCGCAGCTCATCCTGCTTCTGGGAAAGGGAGACGACGGATTCATAGGCGCGGGTGACGCGGATCATTTCGGCCATTTCAGCCACGCCGGAGACATTGGAGCGCTCGAGAAAACCCTGCATGACCTTGGTGGCGGTTGTGGGAACGGGGGTGCCGCCGGCGAACAGGTTGGCGCCTTCGCGCGTCAGCTCCTGGGCATTGGCGAATTCAACCAGACGCAGCTGACCCTTGGCGCCGGCGCTGGAGCTGACCGCCCCATCGGGGCTGATGGTGATGTCGGTTTCGTCGCTGCCGAACTGGATTGGACCGCCTTCGCCCAGCACCGGATTGCCATTGAGATCGACGAGGTTACCGGTGTTGTCGATGGCAAAGGAGCCCGAACGGGTCCAGCGTTCGCCGGCGGGGGTCTGCACGGCAAAAAAGCCGTCACCATTGAGGGCAAGGTCAAGCTCGTTGCCGGTTTGTACGGTGGCGCCGGGGGAGAGATCATGCATGGTGGCCCAATCCTGCACATAAGACAGGGTCTGGTCGCCGCGCGGAAAATCGCGGTTGCTGGCCACGGGCATCTTGTATTGCTCGAACAGGATATTTTCGGCCTTGAAGCCGGATGTGTTGATGTTGGCCATGTTGTTGGCCACCACATTCATCTGCCGCTGCAAGGCGATCTGCCGTGACAGGCTGATCAGTTGCGCATTCTCGATCATTGCCGATCCCCATCGGTTAAAGACCGCCACTTCCCCAAGCTTTGGTCTCGCCCTTCACATTGCGAGAACCATGCCAAGGCGCATATGCGAGTAAATTCAAGTGCTTACGGGACTGGCGGTCAGGAAAATTCGGCCGAAGAGGTGGTGCGGGTGGCAAAACTTGCCCGGCAAATTCTGCCGGGCAAGGGCAATTGGTAACGGCTCGTTAACCATCTCGCCCTTAGCTGGAGGAATGCCGGATTCCTCCGGTTTTTCCAGAGTTTGAGCACAGAACAGCATGGCCGCAGAAGCAGAAGCCGGTGAGGCCGGGGCGCCCAAGAAGTCGCGCAAGCTGATCATCATCGGTGCAGCGGCAGTCGCCGTATTGCTGGTGGGGGCTGGGCTCTATGTGTTCCTGTCATCGGGCAGTGCCAGCGCCAATGCTGCCGCGCATGGCGAGACCGCCCATGCCGAGGCGGCGCCCAGCTTTATCTTCAACCTGCCGCCGATGACGGTGAACCTCAACTCCGAGGGCGAAGCGGCTCCGGCTTTCATGAAGCTGAGCGTGGCGCTGGAAGTGGCGAGCGAAGAGGTGATGCTCGAGATCCAGCCGCGGATGGCCAAGGTAGTCGATGCTTTCCAGGTCTATCTGCGCGAGTTGCGGCGCAGCGATCTTGAGGGGTCGGCCGGCATTTATCGGCTAAAGGAAGAGCTGCTGCGGCGGGTGAATGTCGCCATTTACCCCGCGCAGGTCGACAGCGTGCTGTTCAAAGAAATTCTGGTGCAGTAATGGCCGGACCCGCCGACGAAGACAAGCTTGCAGAGGAGTGGCCGCCTGAGGATATCGGCGTTGCCACGCTCGCGCGGGAGGCCGAGGACGAAGGGCTCGGCCTTGAGCCGGCAGAAGGGGAAGTGGAAGTCACCGGCGTACAGGCGCTGATCAACTCGGCGCTGGTGAGCTATGAACGCTTGCCGATGCTGGAGATCGTCTTTGACCGGTTGGTGCGGTTGATGACGACGTCGCTGCGCAATTTTACGTCCGACAATGTGGAAGTGACGCTGGACGCCATTTCCTCGGTCCGGTTCGGCGACTACATCAATTCCATTCCCCTGCCGGCGATCCTTTCGGTGATCAAGGCTGAGGAATGGGAGAATTATGGCCTGCTGACCGTGGACTCGGGCCTCATCTATTCCATGATCGATGTGCTGCTCGGCGGCCGCCGGGTGAGCAGCCCGGTGCGCATGGATGGCCGGCCCTATACCACCATCGAGCTGGCGCTGGCGCGGCGGATGATCGAGGTGATCCTGGATGACACCCATCGCGCCTTCGAGCCGCTGACCCAAGTCAATTTCAAACTCGAGCGGATGGAAACCAATCCGCGGTTCGCGGCGATTTCGCGCCCGGCTAACGCGGCCATCCTGATCGAGCTCAGCATCGAGATGGAAGAGCGGGGCGGCAAGATCGAGATCCTGTTGCCCTATGCCACGATCGAGCCCATCCGCGAGCAATTGCTGCAGATGTTCATGGGCGAAAAATTCGGCCGCGACCCGATCTGGGAGGGGCATTTGGCGACTGAGATCTATGCCGCCGAGGTCGAGATCGATGCCGTGCTGCATGAGCAGGACCTGCCGCTGGCACGCATGTTGGCGCTCAAGGCGGGCGATACGGTAATGTTCGAGCGGGGGCCGAGCGATCCGATCCTGCTGCGGTGCGGCGGGGTGGAACTGACCGAAGCGATCATGGGGCATATCGGCAGCCATGTTTCGGTTCGCGTCACGCGACCGCTCAACCCGCCCAAGGTGACGATGGCGGAATTTGAAGCGTTGGGTGAAGTGGGTGAGGGGCGATGATGACTGGATTTTCCATGGGACTGGTGATCGAGGGCGCCGTAGCGGTCCTGCTCGCACTGACCATCGGCTATTGCGTCGTGCTCAATGGGCGATTGAAGCGCCTGCACGCCGACCGCGACGTGTTGCGGCAGATGATTTCGGACCTGGTGGGGGCGACCAACCTGGCCAACCAGGCGATCAAGGAACTCAAGTCGACGGCCGTCGAGGCTGATCTGACGCTCAATTCGCGCCTTGAGGAAGCCGAGCGCTTCGGGATCGAGCTGGCCAATCATGTCAGTGCCGGCACGGCGCTGATGGAGCGGATCGTCAAGATCACCACGGCGGCCCGGGCGGCCAGCCCCGCAGTGCCAGCGGCCGCTGCGGCTCCCGTCCAGCTGGCGGAAGCACCCAGCAAGCTGCAATCGGCTCTTGCGCAGTTGCAGGCCCGGCAGCGCGAGCGGGAGAACGCAGCGTGAGGTCGATCCGCCTGCTGCCGGTTCTGGTGCTGGCCATTTCCTCGCTCCTGGTGCTCAAGACGGTCGGACTGGTATTTAACGGCTCCTATGTGCTGGGGCCAATGCCAGTTTTAGCCGCGGGTGGCGGCAAACCGAGCGGGCATGGTGCGCCGGCCGAGGCCGGGAGCAGCGAGGGCTCGCCCGGCGAGCCGACGATGAGCGATGCCAACCCGACGTTGGCCGATCCGGCGCCGGTGCTTGCCTCTTCAAGCGGGGCGGGCGGCCATGGCGCTCCGGCCGCTGCCGAGGGCGAGGGGGAACATGGAGCCGAGGACGGGCATGAGGTAGCGACCGGGGTTGCGACCAGCTGTGCCGAGCCAGGCGCCGCCGACGAAGGGGGGCATGGGGAAGCCCCGGCGGCGGAGGCGAGTGCAGGGCATGGCGCCAATGCGCTTGCCGACAGCATGATCAACAGTGATTGCGATCCTGCGGACGATGCCGTTCCCATGCAGCTCGATGCCCAGGGCAACAAGGTGCCCCTGAGCGGGGCGGACGGTGCGTCGGGGGCCCAGGCGGCACTGCTGGAGCGGTTGTCCGGTCGTCGCGGGGAGTTGGACGCCTATGCGCAAGAGCTCGCCATGCGCCAGTCGCTGGTGGATGCGGCGGAAAAGCGGCTCGAGGAGCGCCAGGGAACGCTGGCGGCTATGGAAGCCCAGATCGCAGCGCTGGTGGACCAGCGCGAGAAGCTCGAAACCGGCCAGTTCGCCGGCATCGTGGCGATGTATGAAGCCATGAAGCCCAAGGACGCCGCCAACATCTTCAATACGCTTGAAATGGAAGTGCTGTTGCGGGTGGCCAAAACCATGAGCCCGCGCAAGATGGCGCCGATCTTGGCGGCGATGGAGCCGGCACGGGCGCAGGAGCTGACGGTGCGCATGGCTGATCTGGCCGACCGGCCGGCGGGGCAGATGACGCCGAACGACCTCGCCGAGTTGCCCCAGATCGTCGGGCAGTAGGGGCCCAGCTCAGCACTCACGCGCGTAAGCGGGTGTTAAGCCGAACGAGCTAGGGTGGCGCTTGAAGTGTCGCCTGCGCGGAGTTTGGTTGTGGCAAGCCTTGCCCCAGACCGCGCGGCTGGGTGCGGTAGGCAGTTGGTGAAAAGCGGCAAACAGAAGATCTGGTTCGGACTGGGCGGTGCCTTGTGGCTGGCCACCTTGGCCTTGCCCAGCACGGCGCAGGAGCAGGGGCAACTGTTTGCCACGGCCGAGGACGGCTATGCGCGGCTTGTGCTGAGTTTCCCGGGCCGTGACGATCTGCCGACGCACCGGCTACGGCTCGAAAATGGCGTGCTTTCCGTCGAGTTCGACGAAGCGGTGCAGTTGGTCTTGCCCGATGTCGGCACGACACTGCCCGACTATCTGTCCGTCGCGCGACTTGACGCCAATGGCCGCGGCCTGCGGGTAGGTTTGCGCTCGAGCTTTAATTTTAACCGCACCGAAGCGGGCGAAAAGCTCTTCATCGATCTGTTGCCCCCCGCCTGGAAGGGGACGCCCCCAGCGCTGCCGCAGGAAGTGCTCGATGAACTGGCCGAGCGCGCGCGGCTGGACGCGATCGAAAGCGAGCAGGAGCGCAAGGCGCGGCAGGCCGCCGAGCTTGGCGCCGCGGCCAGTGTGCGGATCGGGCGCAACCCGACCTTCTTGCGCCTGCAGTTCGATTGGAATGTGCCCACCACCGGCCAATTTGTGCCGGAGGACCAGCATGGGCTGCTCGCCTTTGAGTGGCCGGTCGCGGTGGATTTGCGCGAGTTGGTGGTCAACCTGCCACCCGAAATCGTAACGGCGGAGAACGTCGTTACCCCTGATGGTTCGATGGTGCAGCTGCAGTTTGCGGACGGCGTGGTGCCGCGGTTCTACCAGAACTCGGACCGGCAGTATGTGCTCGATGTGGATCTGGCAGGGCAGGGCTTGCCCAGCTTCGACGCCGAAGACCTTGCCGCCGAGCGGGCACCGGCACAGGCGGAGGCTCATGGGGGCGAGTCTGGGGCGCCGGTCAGCGAGCAGACGCGCTATCCGGCGAACCCGGCCGCAGTAGTGACGCCCTTTGCCAGCGTACTTGGCTCCACCGTTCGAGTGGTGTTTCCATTCGAACGAGAAACGCCGGCAGCGGTGTTCCGGCGCGGGGATACGGTATGGCTGATGTTCGACACGGTGGCCGGCATCGCAGCGCCGGCGCAGTCGAAGGAGCTCGACACCGTTGCGCAAGACTTCAGCGTGCTGCCCGGGGGCGACACACAGGTGGTGCGCATCGATCTGGCGCAGGATCGACTGGCGACGCTGGGCTCGGAAGGCATGGCCTGGGTGTTGTCGCTGGGCGACGTGGTGTTGTCTCCCACCCAGCCCATGCAGCTGACGCGGCGGCGCGACGAGGCGGGTTCGTTCGAGATGGTGGCCGATGTGCTGCGGCCCGCGCGGGTGCACGAGTTCCGCGATCCGCTGGTGGGTGACACGCTGCAGGTGGTCACGGCTTATCCGCCGGCGCGCGGTATTACCCGACTGCTCGACTATGTGGAATTTTCGGCTCTGCGCAGCGTGCATGGTCTCGTGATCAAGCCCGAGGCGAGTGATCTTGGGGTCAAGATCGAAGAGCAACTGGCGGTGATCTCAGCAGCGCGGGGCTTGAGCGTTTCTGCCTATGACGTGCCGCGGGGGAGCGGGCTGGGTTCGAGCGATAGCGAGCGGCGCCGGTTCGTCGATTTGGCGGCGCTCGAGCAGGGCGAGCCCCGCGGCTTTATCGAGCGGCGCGAAGAGCTGATGCGGGCGGCGG
>JAQSXP010000092.1 GCA_029256605.1 Devosia sp.
CACGGCTGGGGGAGAATCGCGCAATGCCGTGCTGTTCCGCTTCATTGCCGGCACCGAGCCAGCCATCCACGCCGAGCTGACGCCGCTGTTTGCTACTCTTGGCGATTATGCCGCCCGCCTCCATGCCCATACGCTGGCCTGGCCGCGCCCCGCCGCTTTTGTCCGCCAGGCCTGGAACGCCGCCACCATTCTCGACCCCGAAGGCCTTTGGGGCGATTGGCGCGTGGCCCCAGGCGTAGACGGCGCCATCCGCCCGCTGCTCGACCGGCTCGATGCCGAACTGCGCGCGCGCCTTGCGGCCTATGGCACATCGAGCGAACGCTACGGCCTCATCCATGCCGATATGCGGCTGGGCAATCTCTTGGTGGATGGCGACACCGTCAGCCTCATCGATTTCGATGACTGCGGCTTTTGCTGGTTCACCTATGACTTTGCTGCGGCGATCTCGTTTCACGAAACCCATGCTTCGGTGCCCGACCTGCGCCAGGCCTGGCTCGCCGCCTACACAGCGAAACGCTCACTCACCCCGGCCGATATTGCCTCGATTGATTCCATGGTCATGCTGCGCCGCATGGCGCTGCTGACCTTCATCGGCTCCCATATCGAAACCGAGCTGGCCCAAACCCATTTGCCCGGCTTTGCCCAAGGCACCGCCGAGCTCGCCGAGCGCTATCTGCGCGGGGCGATCTGGCCGGACTAGTAGGCGTTCTCGTTCTTGGAGACGAGCGACACCGGCGTCATCAGCACGATGTAGAGGTCGAGCAGGATCGACCAGTGCTCGATGTAATAGAGGTCGTGGTTCACGCGCTGCATGATCTTGTCGATCGTGTCGGTTTCCCCGCGCCAACCATTCACCTGCGCCCAGCCGGTCATGCCGGGCTTGACGCGGTGGCGTGCGAAATAGCCTTCCACCGCCTCGTAATAAAGCTGGTTTTCGGCCTTGGCCTGCAGCGCATGGGGGCGGGGGCCGACAATGGAAAGCTCCCCGCGTAGCACGTTGAACAGCTGCGGCAGCTCGTCGATCGAAGTGCGGCGGATGAACTTGCCGACCTTGGTTACCCGCGGATCGTTCTTGGTCACGAGCTTGCTCGCGCTTTGATCGATCATGTCGGTGCGCATGGAGCGGAACTTGAAGATGCGGATCAGCTCATTGTTGAAGCCATGGCGCTTCTGGATAAAGAACACCGGCCCCGGGCTTTCAAGCTTGATGGCGATCGCCGTCGCGATCATCACCGGCGACAGCAGGATCAGCGCCACCAGCGCGACCACCTTGTCGAACAGCCACTTGAACACGAGGTTCCAGTCCGAAATGGGCCGGTCGGCCATGTCGAACACCGGCACATCCCCCACATAGGAATAGGCCCGGTTGGTGAATTTGAGCTTGCTCATATGCGCCGAGAGGCGAATGTCGACCGGGAGCACCCAAAGCTGGGTCAGCATTTCGAGCACACGCTTTTCCGCCGACAGCGGCAGCGACACGATCACGAGGTCTACCGGCGTGCGCCGCGCAAATTCAATGAGATCGGCGACCTTGCCCAGCTTCGGGCAGCCATCCACGGTGTCGGGCGACCGATCGTCTACGCGGTCGTCAAACAGCCCCAGCAGCGCGATATCGTTCTTGGCGCTGGCGCGGATCTGGCGGATCAGCACTTCCGCATCAGCCCCGCCCCCAACAATGGCAGTGCGGCGCTTGAGCCGCCCGCGCTCGGTCCAATACCCCACCATGGTGCGCAGGCCGAGGCGATAGGCGATCAGCGTCAGTGCGCCGGTGCCATACCAGCCCACGAGCCAGACGCGGGAAAACATGTCCCCCGCCTTGAAAAAGAACATGCCCACGGTCAGCACCACCATGACCAGCGTCCAGGCGGCGAGCACCCGGCTGATCTGGGTGAAGATGGTGCGGTAGGCGGCAATGCGGTGGGTGCGTGCAGCGTTGAACAGCACATTGGCGAGCAGGCACGCGCCGATGATCACCGGCACATAAAAGCCGGGTTCGTCGAGCTGCACATACCAATGATAGATGGCGTAGCCGAGGGTCGCCAGCAGCAGCGCTTCGATGATCTGCGCCACGCCTACGACCACGGGGCCGGACATCACCCCTTCAACCGGCTGGGCAATGATGGCTTCGGCCTGGGGCGAGAGCGTGCGCGCACCCGGTGCTTCCCCCAAGGACTTGTTGACGTGCTCAACCACGGCCTGCTGGGGATCGACACGAAACATGGCTTGGGAGCTACTCCTTGAACGGGGAGCACTGTGTCGCCATAGAATGAAAAGGAAGTGAAATGAGAGCCTTAAGGCTTATCTAACAGCCCACGATAAAGTCTCTCGATCTGCCCGCTCATATGCTCGAGCGAGAAGTTCTGGCTGACGAAAGCCAGCCGCGCCGCCATCTCGACTTGCGCCCGATCCCGGTCGTCGAGCGCCTGTTGCATCGCCACCTGCAGGGCGGCCGGGTCGTTGGGCGGCACGAGGCTCTGCGCTGTCGGCCCGAAGATTTCTGGAATGCCCCCGACCCGGGTGGCAATCACCGGGAGGCGCGCGGCCGCCGCTTCCAGCACCACATAGGGCAGCGACTCGGCGAGCGAGGGCACCACCGCGCACCAGCCTTGTGGAAAAACCTGTCGCGCGGGCAGGGCGCCCGGCAGGCTCACGCGTTCGGTCAGCCCCAATTGGCCGATCCGCTGGATCAGCGCCGCGCGATCGCCGCCATCTCCGGCCATCACCAGCGTCGCCGGCTGCCCATCGGGGCGGCGTACTCCCGCCAAGGCTTCCACCAGCACGAAAATGCCCTTGAGCTGGCGCAACTCGCCCACGAACACGAAATCGGCCGCGTCGGGAGCGGGGGGAAGGGGCACGAACTCCTCGCGCGTCAGCCCGTTATGGATCACGACAGTCGGGCAGCTCGGCTGGGCGATCAGCGCGGCATAGGTGGCCTGGGCATAGGCGCTTTCAAAGATGATAGCGCCGGTTTGCCGAAGCAGCGCCCGCTCGAGCAGGTGGAACACCTGTCCCGACCGACTGGCCGAGGAAAAATGCAGCACCCCGCCATGGGGCGTATAGACCGCCGCAGCGCGGGCACCGGCCAGCCGCGCCAGCCGGGCATAAAAGCCGCCCTTGGCGCCATGGCCATGCAGCACGTCGATCTCGAGCTGGCTGGCGAGCCGGCGCACGGCCAAGGGGGTAACGAGATCGCCGGCTCCCAGCACGCGCGGCATGGCAAAGCGGTGAATGCCGAGGCTGGCATGGGGCAGCAGCGCCGTCAGCCGGGTTTCGGTTTGCGCGTCATTGGCGAGGCTGTCGACCACAAGGCCGACTTCGTGCCCCATCGCTGCGAGGGCCCGCGTCAGGTCGGCGACGTGCCGAAACAGCCCGCCCACCGGGGCGCGCATCACTTGCAGGATCCGCAGCTTGCCCGTTTGGCGACCAGCCACCCCTAGAACCAGCGCTCCAGCACCACGATCGTGTCGCCGGGATGAATGGGGAAGTCGAGATCGACCGTGCCCTTGACCATCTGGTCGCCCTGGCGGCGATACACCACCGCCTTGTTCCGGTCCGCCGTGTCGCTGAACCCGCCTGCCGTGCTGATGGCGGCGCGGACGGTCATGCCGTGAACATAGGGGAACTGCCCCGAGTTGCCGATTTCGCCCTGAATGAAGAACGGCCGGTATTCGGCCACTTCCACCGCCACATTGGGGTCGCGCATATAGCCATTGGCCAATGCCGCCGCAATCCGGCGGCCAGCCACTTGCGTTGTCTGCCCGCGCACCTGCACCGAGCCCACCAGCGGAAACGCCACCGCGCCGCTGTCATCGACCCGATAGGTGTCAGTCAGTTGTTCGTCGCCATAAACGGTCACGCGCAAACTATCGCCGGTGTCGAGCTGATAGGGCCCCTTGGTGTCCACCAGATAGGTCGCATCGCCTGTGGTGGCACAGGCTGCCAGCGGCATCAGCAGGGCAACGGACAGTATTGGAAGCCAGCGCATGCAAATCTCGGCATTGGAGTTGCACTCACCTTTGTCGCGGCATGGTTAAGATTTTGCTTAGTTCGCCCGCGTTTTGTGGCGGTTTGCGAGCTGCTTAACGGATTGCTTACCACGCGGCGGCAATAACAAGGCAGAACTTGGGCGAGGTAGGCGATGTCTTATGAGGCGCACACCGTGCAGGATGCACGGATCGATATGGCTGCGCTGGGCGGGGCAGTGCTGCGGCGCTTGCCGCGTATCATCCTCGTCACCCTGCTGCTGCTGGCCGCCACCTTCGCCTTCCTGATGCTGCAGCCGCGGCTTTATGAGTCAACGGCTGGCATCCTCGTTGAGCCGCGCAGCAATATCTATATCCGCTCGGCCAATGAGCAGGCCCCCTCGCTGACCGGTGCCGAAACCGGCGTCGTGTCCAGCCAGATCGAACTCATCAAGTCGCGCGACACCTTGCTGCGCGTGATCGATCAACTCGGCCTGCGCTCGGTCGCCGAGTTCAATGGCGGCGATGCCGGGTTTTCCCCACTCGCCATGCTGACCCAGATGCTCGGGCGCACCAGTGCGCCCAACAGCATTGATGAAACCGTGCTCGGCAACATCTATGAGCGCCTGACCGTGATCCAGGAGCGCGATTCGCGCATCATCTCGGTGATCTTCCGCTCGACCGACCCCCAGCGCGCCGCCGAAATCGCCAATGCCATTGCCAATGCCCATGTGGCGCGCCGGGCCGAGCTGTCACTGTCCGACACTGCCGAAGCCTCGGGCTGGCTCGATGCCGAGATCAACAAGCTGCGCAGCCGCGTCACCGAAGCGGAAGCCGCCGTCGCCAACTTCAAGGTCGATAACGACCTCTTTGTCGGCAACAACAATACCAGCCTCGTCGACCAGCAGCTCTCGACCATCGCCACCCAGATAAACGCCGCCCAGGAGCGCAAGAACGCCGCCCTGTCCCGCGCCGCGCTGATCCGTGGCCTGCTCGAGCGTGGCCAGCCTATCGACGGCGTCGCCGATGTGCGCGATTCCGCCGTGATCCAGCAGCTGAGCCAGGAAAAGGCGCGCCTCCAGGGCGAGCGGGCGCAGCTGTCGGCGACCCTGCTGGGCAACCACCCCAATATCCGCGCCGCCGATGCGCAGATCAACGAGCTCAACAACCAGATCGCCATCGAGGGCCGCCGCGTCGCCGAAGCGCTCGAAGCCGAAGCCCAGATCGAAGCCGATGTGGAAGCCTCCCTGCGCGCTGACCTGACCAACGCCAAGACCTCCGCCTCGACCGCTACCCAGGACACTGTGACTCTCGAAAGCCTTCAGCGCGAAGCTGCCGCCCAGCGCAATCTGCTCGAAGGCTATCTGCAGCGCTACAGCGAGGCGGCCTCGCGCACCGACAGCAATTCGACCCTGCCCGATGTGCGCGTCGTGACTATGGCGGCGCCCGCAGTTACTCCCTCTTCGCCGCGCACCCAGTTCGCCCTGATGCTGGTCGGCATCGCCTCCTTTCTGCTGCAGCTCGGGCTCGTGATTTTCAACGAGCTGATCTCGGGCCGCGCCATCATCCCCGCCCGCACCATCGTTGCGCCTCGCAACCAGGACGAGCTCGATGCTGTGCCCTTTGATGAAGCCGAGCTTGAGCCCGACCAGCGCTGGGAAGAGCCCGCGCCCGTCGTCACCGAACCCGAGGCCGAACTCCTCGAGGACGACGAGCCCCTGCAGCGCGACGCCGAACCCGTCTTTGCCGACGCATCCGCCGATACCGGCGACGTCGAGGAAGAACCGGTGGCCGTTGAAATCCCAGTCGCCGCGCAGGTCGAGCCCCTCGCGCCCGTCATCGTGGTCCCCACCCTCGTCGCAGAACCGCTCCCCGAGGACGAGCCCGGCGAGCCTGAAACCGACGACGACAACGAGCCACAGCCGGCGCCCGAGCAGGTCTCGGATGAAGACGGCCATGCCCGCCTGCGCCGCGCGCTCCTCGAAGTCGCGCCTGACCTCTTGGTCGAGGACGAGCCCGAGCAGCGCTCCATCCCCGATGCGCTGGCCGAGGCTTATGCCGCCACCGCGCTGCCGCCGGCCCGCCCCAGTTTTCTCGACCAGAAAGTGCCCGAAACCCTCGCCTTCAGCGATCTGGCTGCCGATCTGGCGCTGGGGCGCACTCGCCTCGTGATCCTGGCGGGCCTGGGTGGCCACGAGGACAGCGCCGCCATGGCCGAGGAACTGGTGGGCGATGCGCTGGCCAAAGGCCTCAGCGTCGCTCTCGTCGATGCCGGCAGCGCCCGCCCCACCGAAGAGCCGGGCCTGTCCGATCTTACCAATGGCGCCGCGAGCTTTGGCGAAGTGGTCCACAAATCGGCCGACAACAGCTTTGCCGAAGTGCCCTGGGGACAGCTTCCAACCCTCGATCGCCGCTCCAGCAAGCCCGTTACCCTCGTTGAAGCGCTGGG
>JAQSXP010000426.1 GCA_029256605.1 Devosia sp.
CATGTATTGCCCAAAAGCGATGCGCGAGGAGGCGAGGCCCGCCGACCTTCGAACCAGCGAGCGAATGCGCGCGATGATCTCCATCATGTGGAACGGCTTGACGACGTAGTCGTCGGCACCGGCCTCAATGCCATCGACACGTTCTTCCCACTGCCCGCGGGCGGTCAGGATCAGCACCGGCGTCAGTCGTCCCGCATTGCGCCAGCGCTTGAGGATAGTCAGCCCATCCATTTGCGGCAGACCAAGATCGAGAATAATGGCGTCGAAGGCCTCGGTGTCGCCCCGGAACCAGGCCGATTCACCATCACTTTCCCGCTCCACGGCAAAGCCGGCGCGGCTTAAAGCCGTCACCAGCGTTTCGGCGATCCGTTCGTCATCTTCGGCAACGAGCACTCGCATCAGCGGCGCCTCACGGGTCGGCCCGAATTAGCATAATAATATTGCACGCTGACGCGGCCCGCAGGGGTGAGCACCTTGATGGCGTAAAGCAGAAAGCCGTCCACGGTCAGCAACTCGGCATCGATAACATCGCCGCCCGTACTGGCGCGCACGTCAGGAAGCAGGGATTCAAGAGGTACTGCCCGGCCAGCGCGAACGGCCTCTAGTGCCGATCGTTCGGGGCTGCCATCTACCGAGCCGCCCGGGGATCGTTGTTGCCCTGGAGCCGCGGAGTTGCCGGCACCATTGCCAGGCTTGCTCGGCTCGCCGCCGCCTGAATTGTTGCCAGGGCCGGCGTTGCCATTGCCAGAACTGGAGTGACCCGCACCACCAGGGCCGCCCGGGTTGTTGCCGCCGTTGCCATTGCTGCCACTATTGCCGCTGTTGTTCTGGCCGCCATCGCCCGAGTTATTGCCGGGCCCGGCATTGTCATTGCCCGAGTTGGCTCGACCGGCACTCCCCGGATCACCGGAGTTCCCGTTGCCCCCACCACTATTGCCGCGGTCGCCCCCGTTGCCGTTGCCGGAGTTTCCGTTATTGCCGTTGTCGCTGCCGCGGCTTTCGCCACTGGAGTTCCCGTTCCCGTTCCCGTTGTCATTGCCATTCCCGTTGCCCTGCGCCCAGCTTGGCTGGCCAAGCATGGCGACAAGAGCGAGCGCGGCAAAAAGGGTGCGAATAAACATGACCGGATTGTACCCCGGGTAAGCTGACAAACAACTGACAGAGCCGATCACCGATAGGTCATGACGGGTGGGTTATGGTGAGCGTGTTGAGTTCCAAGGTCCCATGCCCACTCGGATAGCCTAGCTTTGGAGCGTCAGCTGGAAAAACGGCACCAGAAGTCAACCCCCGCGCTTCTGGTGCCGTCATCCTTTGGCAGAACGGGCGGGAGAGACCTGCAGCATTGCCCCCAGAACCGATGCTTGCTGCGGGACTAACGGTTACTCGCTCGCCCAGTGGCCATACATGATCGGCATCAGCCCGGCCATGGAGGCAAAGCGATCCCAGCTTTTGTGTTCGGGCAGAGTCCAACCCGCTTCGGCTACTGCGGAAAGTCGCGGGAATACCAGGCGATCGAAGATCGCCCGATCAGTCATGGATTCCGACCAGATGCAGCTCTGAACGCCGAGCAAATGCTTGAGCCCTTCGGATGAAAAACCTTCGCGCGCTTCAAACTCATAGGTCTCGCGTGGCCCCGACCACCCCGCCCAGCCGGCGCCCGGCTCGGCCCAGGAAGCGCCATTAGCCATGTCGAGGTAGTAGCGCTGGCCCGGGGACACGACGATATCAAAGCCCCGTTCAGCCAGGGCGGCATTGACCTCAACATTGCGCCAGCCGATCACATAGGAATGCTCCTTGCTCACGGCATCGCCATGGGCCGCTTCCTCCCAGCCGCCGGTGCGGGCGCCTTTTTGCGTGATATAGGCATGCACGCGCTTGATGAAATGAGCCTGCAGGATCGCGGTGGGCGAGCCCTCGATTTCATCGGCCCCGTGGTGGTTGCCCAATTGATTGAACTGGGCTTCGTGCTTGCGGCGCATTTGCGGGCCGGCCAGCTGTTCGAGCAGGTCGAGCGCCAGCGGGGATCCCGACCAGGCGGCCAGGGGCACTTCGTCGGCGCCGAGGTGGAAAATGGCGGCAGGAAACAGCTCGAGCACCGCGTCGACCACCGTCTCGACGAAACGGTAGACCGGCTCATGGGCGGGGTTGAGGCTGTTGTTGGGGAAGCCCTGGACCGATTGGTATTGGCCCTGTTCGGCCGGATCGCGCAATTCGGGCAGGGCCTGGAGCGCGGCATAGAAATGGCCGGGCATGTCCACTTCGGGGATCACATCAATCCCGAGGCTGATAATAGCCGCCCGTGGGGTGCGGCCCCGAGCCCAGCAGCGGCGGCAGCGCCATGCCATGGCCGCGCCAGGCCGCGATCTGGGTCAGGGCCGGATAGGCCTCGATCTCGAAGCGCCAGGCTTCGTCTTCGGTCAGGTGCCAATGGAACTTGTTCATCTTGTTCCAGGCCATGATCTTGAGCAAGCGGCTCACTTCTGCACCGGTATAGAACTGGCGCGCCACATCGAGATGGCTGCCCCGGAAGGCAAAGCCCGGCTCATCGGTGATCGTGCCGGCCGCCGGGCTTCTGGCGCCATGCCGGGTTGCTCAACCAAACCGACCGGCATGCCGCCTTCAGAAGCGGGCCGGACGATGGCCTCGGTGGGGAAGAGGTCGTGCACGAGGCCAGCAAAGGCGGCGGCCGCGCGATTGGCGGCTTCTCCGGTGGGTTGCAGATCAAAGCCGACCGGAGAGATACGATTGCCCGATGTAGCGACATGACGCGGCCAGGGTATGATCGAATAGGGCGCAGGCGATTTCGCGGGCACCGGAAAGCGGGCCGCGCCCTTGAGCAGCGGGGCATTGTTGCCCTTGCCTTGGGTCGGCGTGGTGCGGATCGGGATCGAGCGGCCATCCTCGAGCACGACATAGGCTGAATTGGCCCCGTCGCTCCAGTGCCGCAACCCATAGGACAGGCCGCGTGCGGTCGCCGTCCAGGTTTCCCCGGGTTCCAGCACAAAGCCCTCAGGCGGC
>JAQSXP010000093.1 GCA_029256605.1 Devosia sp.
GCCGACTGGGTCCATATCGATCATATCGACGATTACGACACGATCTACGCGCCCTACCCGATCATGCTTACGGCCGAACACGCTCAGAAGCTGGGCGCCTGGGTGGAGGCAGGCGGTACACTGATCTCGGAAGCGACGCCGGGATATTTCGGCGATCGCGGCAAGGTTGGTACGGTGCAGCCCCATAACGGGCTCGACCGGGTGTTCGGGGCGCGCGAAAGCGAGGTCGAGTTCATGCCTGATATCGGCGACCGTATCCACCTCGAATGGAATGGCAAGCCGGTGGCTGGCGGGGGCTTCTTGCAGGCCTATGCGCCGAGCACGGGCACGGCCTGCGGCGCCTTCACAGATGGCCGCACGGCAATGATTGAGCATAGCTTTGGCAAAGGCCGTACGCTGCTGGTCGGCACGCATCCGGGCATCGCCTATTTCCGCACCAGCAACGCTGACAACCTCGCTTATTTCGCCGATGTGCTGGACTGGGCAGGCAAGAAACCCCGCGTCACCATTTCAAACCCCAAACTGCATGCGCGCCTGCATGAGGGACCTGACGGGGCTGTGGTCTGGGTGATCAATCCCACGCGGGAAAGCCAGAAAGCGGAAATCTCCGTAGACCAGCAAAGCGCCTCCCTCGGTGAGCCTTACTGGTCAACATGCCCTGATGCCGTAGGGGCGGGGACAATTAGTGTGCCGCCACGCGACGTGCTGATCGTCCGTCTGGCCAAAATGGCCTAGAGGCGCAGGCTTAACCGTACTGAACTCGCAGCAGCGGGCACCACCGCTGCTGCCTCACCTAAACTGCCCTTGAGGGCTCAGTGCACTTCGCTGAGGAGCTTGCTGGCGGCGGCGCGGGCTTCCTCGGTGACCTTGGCACCCGCCAGCATCCGCGCCACTTCCTCCCGGCGGGCAGGGGTATCGAGCGGCTTGACATGGGTGCGCACAAAGGCCCCCTCCTCCACCGCCTGCTTTTCGATCAGCAGATGGCGCTGGGCGCGCGCCGCAACCTGCGGGGCGTGGGTTACCGCCAGCACCTGCACCTTGTTGGCAAGACGCTCCAAGCGCCGGCCGATGGCATCGGCGACCGCGCCACCTACCCCAGTATCGATTTCGTCGAAGATCAGCACCGGCGCCGAACCGCGATCAGCCAGCACCACCTTGAGCGCGAGCAGGAACCGGCTGAGCTCACCGCCGGAAGCCACCTTGAGCAGCGGGCCCGGCGTCGTGCCCGGATTGGTTTGCACATGAAAGGCGATCTGGTCATAGCCCGATGCAGTAAGCCGCGCCTCATCGATCTGGTGATCAACGATGAAGCGGGCCGAGCCGAGCTTGAGATCGGGCAATTCGGCGCCAACGGCATCGCCCAGCGCTAAGGCTGCATGGGCGCGGCTGGCACTGAGGGCCTTGGCGTGCTGGCGATAGAGCGCCTCCGCCTGTGCAGCCTCGGCTTCAAGAACGGCCAGCCGGCTCTCGCCGCTTTGCAGCGTTTCCAGATCGGCGCTGTAGCGGGCGAGGACTGCAACCAGATCATCGCAGTTGGTCTGGTGCTTGCGCGCTGCGGCCCGAAGGGCAAATAACCGCTCTTCCACCCCTTCAAGCTCGGCGGGATCAAAGGCCATCTCGCGCTTGAGCTCTTCCAGGGCCTCCGCAGTGCGATCGAGCGCCACGAGGGAATTGTCGAGCGCATCGACGATGGGTTGGAACAGGTCCGCGCCACCATCGATCTTGCGCAACAGGCGCCGCATCAGGCCGGCAAGCGCCGGTGCCGGCGCCATCGGGCCGTTGATCAGCTCGTCGATTTCGCCGACCTCGGCGGCCGAACGCTCCAGCTGCTGCAGATGCTGCCGACGTTCGGAAAGCTCTTCTTCTTCGCCGACCTGAGGGGCGAGCTTGGAGAGCTCCTCGACCGTGTGGCGGGCAAAGTCTTCCTCCGCCAGCGCTGCTGCAACGAGCGCCTTCTGCTCCTTGACGGCCGCCTGTGCATCCGCAAGCGCTGCCCAGGCATCGCGGACCAGGGCGGCCTGCGCATCGAGTTCACCGAAAGCATCGAGCGCCGCCCGGTGGGTGGCGACATCCACGAGGGCACGATCATCGTGCTGGCCGTGGATCTCGACGATCTGGGAACCGACGCGCTGGAGCAGCGCGGCGGACACCGGCTGATCATTGATGAAGGCGCGGGTGCGCCCATCGGCATATTGCACGCGCCGTAGAATTACATCCTCATCGTCGGGAATGGCATTGTCGCGCAGCGCCGCACGCGCTGGGTGATCAGCTGCCAGTTGCAGCACAGCGACGACCTGTCCGTTCTCGCTGCCGCGGCGGACCAGCGACGCGTCCCCTCGCCCACCAAGGGCCAGCGTCAACGCATCAAGCAGGATCGACTTGCCTGCGCCGGTCTCACCGGTCAGGACCGTCATGCCGGCGCCTAGCGCCAGATCAAGCTGATCGATAAGGACAATGTTGCGAACCGAAAGCGCGTTCAGCATTCCCGGAAATCCCAAGCTCCACCCAGACCGGCACCGTTGCACGGCAGGGCCGGCAAATAATCGGGGCACGCCAGCAAACTAGCGCGCCCCGGAACAAACAAGCAACACTTTAGTTCGTTACTTGCGCAGCGAACTCATCCAGCTGCCACTGCCCATGGCAGGAGCCAGACCCTGCTGCCCCAGTTTCTTGAAGGCTTCCTGGTACCAGGTGCTGGAGGGATAATTGTGCCCAAGCACGGCCGCTGCGGTCTTGGCCTCGTTGACGAGACCCAGCAGCAGATAGGCTTCGGTCAACCGGTACAGCGCTTCTTCGATATGGGTCGAAGTCTGGTGTTCCTCCACAACCACCCGGAAGCGGTTGATGGCGGCGGTGTACTGGCCATTGCCAAGATAATAGCGGCCGACCGACATTTCCTTGCCGGCGAGCTGGTCATAGGCGACCAGCAGCTTTTCCTTAGCGTCCTCGGCATAGGGGGACTTGGGATAATTGGCGATCAGGAGATTGTAGGTGTCGATGGCATCACGTGACAATTGCTGGTCGCGCGTGATGTCCTTGATCTGCCCGTAATAGGAATTGCCCTTCAGGTAAAGGACATAGGGCACGTCCTTGCCACTCGGGTACAGCGCGAGGAAGCGGTCTGCAGCCAGGATCGCTTCGGCGAACTTGCCGATGCGGTAATGCGCATAGACCTGCATCAGCTTGCCCTTTTCCGCCAGCGGCGAATTCGGGTGCTGGCGTTCCAGGCGCTCCAGCTGGGTCACAGCCGTGTTGTAGCGCTGCGCGTCCATGTTATCGAGAGCCTGCTGATACAGCGACTCCGCTGGAATGATCGGCTCTTCCTTAGCCTTGGCGGGCCCGAACAGGTTCATGCCCGAGCAGCCCGTAAGCGCCACAACCATGACGCCGACGGAAAGCAACCGGACTGCCCGGCTGGTGCGACCACTTAAAGCAACAACTGTCACGAACTGTCCCGTCCTTACACGTACCGCTGCTGCGGCGTAGATAGCAAATGGATCAAAACTGTGGCCGCCCCGGCCACGAAGAATTAACGCACCGAGCGCAGGTAGTGATTGACAGCCAACCCGTCGGGTTGATCGTCGAACGCTTCGAACTCGAGCGGCAATGCCTCCGCGCTGACTATTTCATAATTGGCTTCGCTCGAAAATAGCCCCGCCAAAACATGCGCGTTAAGAGCATGGCCGCCTTTGTAAGAGCGGAAGCGACCCCAGATCGGAAGGCCACCCAAGGACAGATCGCCAATTGCATCGAGCAGCTTGTGGCGCACGAACTCGTCTTCGTAGCGCAAGCCGCCGGGATTGAGGATCTTGTCCTCATGCACGGTGATCGAATTGTCGAGGCTCGAGCCCAGAGCATAGCCAGCCTGGCGCAGGATCTTGGCGTCGCGCACGAAGCCGAAGGTGCGGGCGCGGGACACGTCGTCATAATAGCGCCGGGGCGTCCAGTCGAAGATCATGCGCTGCCGGCCAATGACCTTGCTGTCAAAGTCGATCTCAAGATCGAGGGCACGGCCGTTATAGGGCTCGAGCGCCGCAAAGGAATCATTGTTGCGCACCGTCACGGCCCGCATGACCTTGAGGAACTTGCGATGGGCGGGCTGGATCTCCAGCCCTGCCTCGAGAATTGCGTGGGCGAACGGGAATGCGCTGCCATCGAGAATAGGGCATTCCGGGCCGTCCAGCGTGATCAGGGCATTGTCGACGCCCATGCCCGACAGGGCCGAGGTGACGTGCTCGATCGTGGCGACGCTCACGCTGTCACCCAGGTCGAGGGTGGTGCACAGCGTGGTGCGGGTGATACGCGAAAAATGCACGGGGACGGGCTTGGTCACCCGGCCGTCGCTCAGTTCGCGACAAATGAGAAAACCGCTGTCGACGGGCGCAGGGCCCAGTGAAAGCGTGACGGGCTGCGCCCCGTGAACTCCATATCCGGCAAAGGAAAGGGTGGTCGACAGGGTGCGCTGGCGCGTGGAAAGTTTATTCATACTCGGGATCACTCCACCCCCGGCGGGGTACGCGGAAACTGTTAGCCAAAAAAAACTCGGCGCGGAAGCCGCACCGAGTGATGTTGGATGCTCGCTACAAGGAACCGTTAACCGTGCTTGCGCAGGAAAGCGGGGATCTCAAGATGCTCTTTTTGCGGCGCGGGAGCGGGCTGGCGACCATGCGCGTCAAGCCCACCGCGAGCGCCTTCCGAAGCGGCCGGAACCCGCGAAGCCCTTGGGCCGCCTGCCTCAATGGCGCTGCGGGCAGCGGCATCGTCGGCAGCCGAATAGACCGCTTCATCGCGTCCACCTTCGCCGGTTTGACCCAGGCTCAGGCCAACATTGGAGGCCAGACGCTTGAACAGAGCACGCGCATTCCGGGGCTCGGCGTCCTGCCTTTCCTGCGGCTCCTGTGACCGGCGCGCAACAATTGGCAGCTCCTCGGTGCGCGGCATACGGCGCTGACCTTCGGGCCGAGCGGCATGCGAGGGCACGTATACGCTCGGCACCGGCGATTCTTCAGGCGCCACGGGCTCGTCCATCACATCAATGGCTTCAGCCGAAGGGATGTAGGGCTCGACCATCACGCCATCGTCGTCATGGCCGTGATAGGCGGCAGCAGCGGGCGCCTCATGGGAGATGGCTTCGGCTACAGCAGCCTCGACCTGGGTTTCGATCTGCTGGTGCACGGCGGCACCCTGCGCATTGCGCTCAGCAGCGACGCGGGTCGGCTCAACCGGGACATGACGCTTTACCGACAGCGGGGTGCGCGAAGCATGCGGCTTTGCGGGCTCGAGGGCCTGAACCATGGTGGCGTCGGTGCCGGTGGCCACAACGGACACGCGGATGGTGCCGGTCAGGTCCGGATCATAGGTGGCGCCGAGGATGATGTTGGCATCCGAGTCGACTTCCTCGCGGATGCGGCTGGCGGCTTCATCAACTTCATAGAGGGTCAGGTCCGGACCGCCAGTGATCGAGATCAGCAGGCCACGCGCACCCTGCATCGACACATCGTCGAGCAGCGGATTGGCAATGGCGGCCTCGGCAGCGTGACGGGCACGATCTTCGCCCGAAGCTTCGCCGGTACCCATCATCGCCTTGCCCATGCCGCGCATCACGGCGCGCACGTCGGCGAAGTCGAGGTTGATGAGGCCCTCCTTGACCATCAGGTCGGTGATGCAGGCGACGCCCGAGAACAGCACCTGGTCGGCCATCGCGAAGGCGTCGGCGAAGGTGGTCTTCTCGTTGGCAACGCGGAAGAGGTTTTGGTTGGGGATGACGATCAGCGTATCGACATGGCGGTGCAGCTCATCGATGCCGTCTTCAGCCAGGCGGGCGCGACGATTGCCTTCAAAGGAGAACGGCTTGGTGACCACGCCAACCGTCAGGATGCCCTGCTCGCGAGCCGCACGCGCCACAACGGGAGCTGCGCCCGTGCCGGTGCCGCCGCCCATACCCGCGGTGATGAACACCATATGCGAGCCCGAGAGGTGATCGTTGATTTCGTCCCAGCTTTCCTCGGCCGCCGCACGACCGACTTCGGGGTGCGAGCCGGCACCGAGGCCTTCGGTAACGCCGACACCCAGCTGGATGATGCGCTGCGCCTTGGAAAGGGCGAGAGCCTGCGCGTCCGTATTGGCAACGACGAAGTCGACGCCATCGAGCCCAGACTCGATCATGTTGTTAACGGCGTTGCCGCCAGCGCCACCGCAACCGAACACGGTAATGCGGGGCTTAAGTTCCTGAATATCTGGGATCGTGAGGTTGATGGTCATTAGGGGCCCCATAGTGGCTTGGTTGGTAAAGATTTACCTCCCAAATCGTTAACGGCGACCTAACAAGTGTCCCAATGCCGTTAACCTTCATGCAAAATGCAACACTCCTGGGCCTGCGCATTGGGGACTGCCGACGTGCCGAATCTCCGCTCGGCCAGGGACCGGCGGCTGCGACATGGGGCAAGGATCGCCTCGGTGCCGGTCGTCCGGCGAAAGGGTATAGGTGAAGCAGTCCTTGCCCCATGCTATCCCGGAGACTCTGTGGAAAGGACCGTCCTCGGCTTAAGCCCGTGCCGAAAGCAAACCCGGGGGCTCAAATCGGGTCACAGATCATCCTTTAAACCACAGGACATGGAGCGAC
>JAQSXP010000094.1 GCA_029256605.1 Devosia sp.
CGCGCTTGCCCGTCGATCAGGATCTCGCCGCCGGTGCCGCGCAACACCCCGAAGAGGGCGAGCAGCAATTCGCGCTGCCCCTGGCCGTCGAGCCCCCCGAGCCCCAGGACTTCGCCGGGCCGCACACCAAAGGAGATGTTGTTGAGCCGGTCGGTCCAGGTCAGGTTGCGCACGGCCAGCACGGGCTTGACCGAAGCGGGCAGGGGCGCCGGCTTGGGCGGAAACACATTGGAATATTCCCGCCCGATCATCATCTCGATGACTTCGCCATCGCTGCGCGTGCCCGCCGCAAAACTGGCGACCTTGCTGCCATTGCGAAACACCGTGCAGGTATCGGCGAGTTCGGCGATCTCATGCATGCGGTGCGAAATATAGAGCAGTCCCAGCCCCTCGCTGCGCAACCGCTTGAGCACGCCAAACACCTTGGCGACATCTGCCGCCGTCAGCGCCGATGTGGCTTCATCCAGGATCAGCAGCCGCGGCTTGCGCGCCAGCGCCTTGGCGATCTCCACCAATTGCCGGCGCGACAGCGGCAAATCCTTGATTAGCGCCAGGGGATGGATGTCCTCGGCCCCCGCCCGGGCCAGGGCCGCTTCGGCCTGCCGCCGCTGCTCGCGCCGGTTGATGAGCCCGAACCGTGTCGGCGGGTTGGCGGCAATGATGTTGTCGGCCACCGAAAGCTCGGGGATAAGCGACAGTTCCTGGAAGATGCAGACGATCCCCGCCGCATTCGCCGCCCCCGGATCGGGAAAGCTCACCGGCCGGCCATCGAGGAACATCTGCCCTTCGTCGGGGGCCACCACCCCCGACATGATTTTGATCAGCGTCGACTTCCCCGCACCGTTTTCGCCGAGGATAGCGTGCACGCGCCCGGCCTCGACCACGAGGTCGGCCTTTTCCATCGCCCGCACGCCACCATAGCGTTTGGATATCCCTTCCATGCGAAAGAGCGGAGCGGTGTTGTCCATGTCACCCCCAAGCCATCGACCGGGTGCGGGAGCCCGAAGGCCCCCGCGCCAGGCACTTACTGATTACCTTCGGTCTGGCTCATGATCTCCTGGGCGCTGAAGTTGATGCCGCAGGTGGGGAAGGAGTTGCCGACAAAAAAATTGTCGGATTCGGCGGTGTAGAAATTGGTGCCGTCAACGAAGTTGGGATCTTCGGTGATGTCGAGCGGCAGGTTGATCGCCTGCGGGATCACCTTGCCGTCGAGCGCATCGATGGCAGTCTTGATCGCCACCGCGACCTGCGCTGGCCCCGAGCCCGCCGAAGAGCATTTGAGGCCATCGGCCGAATATTGCGCGCAGAACTTGCGGAAGCCGTTCTCGGTTTCCCCGCCAAAGGGCACCATCGGGTGCTTGGCATCGAGCATGGCCTGCACCACGCCGGTATCGCCACCCTGGGCGGTAATGCCGTCGAACTGGCCATGCACGGCAAAGGCGTCGGCAGCGGCTTTCTGGGCCACGCCATCGTCCCACTTGCCCACGACCTCAACCACTTCAAAAGTCTTGCCCGAATTGGCAAACACTTCATGGATGCCGTTATGGCGATCGGTATCGACCGAAGTGCCGGCGACCCCGCGTACTTCCAGGATCTTGCCGCCCTCGGGCAGGTGCTTCACCAGCCAATTGCCCCAGAGCTCGCCCAGGCCCTTCTGGTCAACATTAACGTTGATGGCGTCCTTGGTGTCGAGCGTATTGTCGAAGGCCACGAGGATCACCCCGGCATCCTTGGCGCGCTTGATCACCGGCGCAAAAGCCTGCGGATTCTGCGCGTTGACAACCACGGCGTCGTAGCCGGAATCGATGAAATTGTTGATGGCCGAAATCTGCGCCGCCACGTCCTCGCCGGTGGAAACGACCTTGAATTCCTCCAGCCGCTCGGCGACCTCGGGCTGCGCCGCATAGGCCTTGGCCGTCTGGATCATCTGGATGCGCCAGGTATTGGCGACATAGCCATTGGCCAGTGCAATGCGATAGGGCCCGGTCTTGGCCGGGAACTGGAAGAACTGGGTGTCTTCCGTGGTGGGCACATAGCATTGCGCGTCGTCGGCCGGGCCTTCGACGATCTCGGGCTGCGCAGCAGTCAGCCCGGTCGAAAGCAGCAAGACGCCGATAGCCACCGAAGTGGTGCGTAGCATGTTCATTGTCTCCTCCCAGAGAACTTTGGCTTGCGCAAAGGTCGGGGTCTCGGCGGCCGGGTTGTTGTGCACTGGTTTGCCAGCATCCACCCGTTTCCGCTCGCCCCGGGGGCTTGCGCAGAATCATGCTAACATGCCGTTTTGGGGCCTGCGAGCCCCCGTGAGCGACATTTGCAACACGAGCGGCCCACGCGTCTTTCGCCCCCATCCGGCGGGGCGCGACGGGCTGCCGCGCTGTCCATGTCCCCGGCAAATCAACAGCGGTGCCATGCCCGAAAGCGACCTTTATCCTCCCCTCAAACGCTTCATGGAACAGCAGGGCTTCACCGTCAAAGGCGAGGTCAATGGCTGCGACCTCTTGGGTGTGCGCGAAGGAGAGCCGCCCGTACTGGTGGTCTGCGAACTCAAGTTGAGCTTCAATCTTGAACTCGTCCTTCAGGGCGTGGATCGCGCCCCCGCCTGCGACGAAGTCTGGCTCGCCGCGCGCCTGTCCAAGGCGGGCAGGGGACGCGAAGCCGATGCGCGCTATCGCAATCTCTGCCGACGCCTGGGTTTCGGCCTGCTCGGTGTTTCGGCATCCGGCGCGGTCGAGGTGCTGGTGGCCCCCTTTGCCGCCACCCCGCGCCGCAATCCCAAGCGCCGCTCGCGCCTGCTGGATGAGCACCGCCGCCGCATTGGCGATCCCAACAAGGGTGGCGGCAACCGGCAGCCCATCATGACCGCTTACCGGCAGGATTGCATCGCCTGTGCCCGCGCGCTCCTCGAAGGCCCTCAATCGCCCAAGCAGCTCCGCACAATTGTCGATCGCGCGCCCATCATCTTGCGCCGCAATGTCTATGGCTGGTTCAGGCGCGAGAGCCGCGGCATCTACGGGCTGACCGAGCTTGGCCGTGCCGCAGTGTCGCCCACGCCCGATGCGCCAGGCGTTCCCGCCCACTTTCCTGCACTGGCCTGACGGAACAAGCCGGGCCGCCCGCCGTTCATCAGCCGTTCACGTGACAAGGCGCTTTGTGCGCTCAGGGCGGAATCGCCCACCAAACAAAAGAGGACATCGCGGCAATGAAATCGAAATTGCTAAGGGCTGCCTTGAGCAGCATCATGCTGGTAGGCATGGCCGGAGCCGCACTTGCCGCGCCCGCCGTCGCCACCGCCAATGTCAATGTGCGTTCCGGTCCCGGCACCGATTACTTCGCCGTCGATACGCTACGCCGTGGCGATCGCGTCGATGTTGAGGGCTGCCGCGCCGGCTGGTGCTATATCGAGAACCGGTATGTCGAGGGCTGGGTTTCCTGGCGCTATCTGGCCGAACTGAGCCGTCCGTCGCGTCCGGCCACCGTGTTCCAGTTTGATTTCGGTGCTCCCCCGCGCTGGGATCCCCCGCGTCACCGTCCCGGCCGTGACTGGGATGGCCCGCGCCGCCCCGACCGTGACTGGGACGGCCCGCGTCGCCCGGACCGCGATTGGGACGGCCGTGGCCCCGGCCGCGATGATCGCCCCGGCCGTGATGACCGCCCGGGCCGCGATGATCGTCCCGGCCGTGACGATCGCCCGAATGCCGGTCCCGATCGGCCGCGCGAGGACAACCAGCGCTGCACACTGGGCATGCCGAACTGGCCCAACTGCGACCGCAGCTAACATTCTCAAGAGCCGCGCCCCGTCCGGTGGCGCGGCTTTTTTGTGTCCGAGGAATTTAGCCTAACCCACAGATTTCTAATTCATTTTCGCGGCATTCTTATCAACCATCGGTTACGGAACGGCCGTCGCCCGATGGCCATTTACGCTGGTGTCGACCTCACAGGGCGCCTGATGCGCCAAGGGCTATAACGCCCGTCATCGAAGAGGACACCCGGCAATGAAATCAAAATCGCTGACCGCTGCTTTGGGCAGCATAGTGCTCTTCGGTATGGCCGGGGCTGCACTGGCTGCGCCCGCCGTGGCAACAACAAACGTCAATGTTCGGGCCGGTCCCGGCACTAACTACGCCCCCGTCGCCGTATTGCGGCAGGGGGACCGGGTCGAGGTTGATGGCTGCCGCCGCGGCTGGTGCTACGTCGAAACCCGGCGTACCGAAGGCTGGGTTTCCGGCCGTTATCTGGCCGAACTGCGGCGCCCCAGCCCCGGACCCGGGCCTGGCCCTGGACCTGGACCCGGACCCGGACCTGGACCTGGGCCTGGACCTGGGCCCGGACCTGGACCTGGACCTGGACCCGGACCTGGGCCTGGACCTGATGGACCTCCACCACCTCCTCCGGGTGGCGGAGGTGGCCCCGGGGGCGGCGATGGCGGACCGCCTCTGCCTCCACCCCGGATCGACTAGCAGCTGCGCCGCCAGCAGCAAGTCGAACCTAAACCTCAGCTCGACAGATGAGCCGCGCCCCCTGAAGGGCGCGGCGTTGGCGCGTCGGGCCAAAAGGGCCAGCGTTCGCCCGGGACCAACTCAGATCTGCGGGCCGGGCCGCATCGGCATGTCATCGGTCAATGGCACGGTCTGCCGCTCGATCAACCGGTGCACCAGCGGCGGCTTGTCGCCGCGATGCAGCGCGCGCAGTTTCTCGAGATTGTCGGCATCGGCCTTGGTGCGCCGCATATCGGGCTTTTCGAGGTCCCGCAACAGCGCCCATTGGCGCGCGCCATCGCGCCGGCGGATGCGGCGGCGCTCATTCATCAGCGCCAGGAACTCTTCCACATCTTCCTGGGCGATCTGGTAGTCCACCATCACCATCACCGGTCCACTACGCGGCCGCAATTCGAGGCGCAGCACCGGCTCGTTGAACATGTTGAGCGGCGTCAAATCGCGCGAGCTGAACTGGGGCAGGGGCAAGACGAACCCGATCAGCGCGCAGCCGAGCAGGGCGAGGGCCGCGCTGGCCAGCGACCAGTCCGGACCCCAAAGATCGGCCACGCTCCCCCACAGCCAGCTTCCCGCCGCCATGCCGCCAAAGGTTGCGGTCTGGTAGAGCGAAAGTGCCCGTCCCACCACCCAGCGCGGTGTCGAAAGCTGGATCGAGACATTGAACAGCGACAGCGCCAGCACCCAACTGGCCCCCGCTGGCAGCAGCGCCAGGTGGCTCAGCACCGGTTGCCGGCTGAACCCGAGCCCCGCGCAGCTTAGTGCAAACACCACGCAGGCGATCCGCACGATGGTTTCATTGCTGTAGCGCTCGCGGATGGCGCCGTTAAGAAACGCCCCGCCAATCGCCCCCAGCCCGAAAAAGCCGAGCAGGCTGCCATAAACAAAGGCGCCACCCCCGACATATTCATTGGCGACCGAAGGCAGCAGCGCCAAAACGGAAATGGCGGCCAGGCCGAACAGCAATCCACGGAACAGCACAATCGTGAGGTTGGGCGACAGCGACACATAGCGGATGCCCGCCCACATGGCGCTGCCGAAACGTTCGCGCGGCAGCTTGGTGTTGAGCGGCGGCGATTTCCAGCGCCCCAGCGCCAGGATCAGCGGCAGGTAGGAAACCGCATTAAGCGCAAACGCCGCCGCCGCCCCGGCAAAGGCCACGATCAACCCGCCAATGGCCGGTCCGACGCTGCGCATCATGTTGAAACCGACACTGTTGAGCGTCACGGCGCCGGGCAGGTCGGCGCGCGGCACGATATCGCCCATCGAGGCCTGCCAGGACGGGTTGAACAGCGCGGTGCCACAGCCAATCAGGAAGGTGAAGGTCAGCAGCAGCCAGGGCGTGAGCAGACCCAGATACCCCATGACTGCGAGCGCCACCGACACCAGCGCCATGCCGCATTGGGCGATGATCATCACGGTGCGACGGTCGAAATTGTCCGCCAGCGCACCTGCGGCGAGGGAAAAGATCATGATGGGCAGGGTAGTCGAGGCCTGCACCAGCGCCACCATGTTGTGGGAGTCGGTGAGAGTGGTCATCATCCAGCCGGCCCCCACCGACTGCACCAGCCCACCCAGATTGGAAGCCAGCGTCGCCAGCCAAAGCAAACGGAAGGTCTCGTGCCGGAAGGGAGCAAGCACGGACGCTCGTTCAGACATACCAGTTCCTTTTCATGCGCCTGGTGATGGAACACCACCGCGGCCAACAGGTTGCGGGCCCAACTTGCCTGCAACATTGCTTTAATCGGCAGCCTCAGCCCTCGAGTCGCTGCTCGATCCGCTGCTGCCGCACCCAACCTCATCAAGGGGTCAGGAACAAGTCCAATGCCGCCTTTACCGCACTGCAGGGCACGATATGCCCGCCCGTAAACTCGTCATACCGAACCTCGTAGCCGCCCGCTTCGAGGGTGGGCACAATGCGGCGACTGCAGCGCTCGACCGGCAGCACATTGTCCTGGCGGCCATGCGAGATAAAGATGCGCGGATTGCCCTCCTCACGGCTGTGGGCGAGAAAACCCGGCGAGAACGCGAGGACTGACGCGAACAACTGCCCATTGCTGAGCCCAAGGCTCAAGGCATAAGAGGCACCGTCAGAAAACCCCGCCACGGCAACACGCTCGGGATCCACCGCGAAAGTGCTGAACACCGTTGCCAGCGCCCCGTCGATCTGCCGGACATCCGGTCCGTACTGATGCGCGATTACATCCCAGGTCGGCGCGCGCGATTGCGGCGCCAGGATCAGGAATTTGAGCGCTTCGGCATGCTCCTGCAGCACCGGCAAGATGTCCGAAGCGGTGCCACCGGCACCATGCAGCAGCACGACGAGCGGGACCGGTGTCTGCGGCAAGTTCGTGGGCACAAACAGCACCGGCTGCCGCTCGCCTTCACCCAGAGGCCAGATGCGGCCCGCATGGGGCGGATGGGATTGGCGCTGGGGAAAGGGCTTGGCGCTCAGAACCCCCGCGCGCCAGAGTTCCTGAGCTGTGGGCATGGCAAAACTCCTTGCCCCTCCAACTTCGATGCGCCGCCGCGGTTCCCCGGTGTAATCCTCGGCAGGCTCAAACAACACTCGCGAGCGAGAGAGTCCTGCCGGCGCGCCTTATAGTGCCTAAATCGCGAGATACTCCTGGCGCAGCTCGGCATTGTCGAGCACTTCGGCAGCCGTGCCGCTGAACACGGTTTCCCCGGTATCGAGGATCACGGCCCGGTCCGCCAGGTTCAGCGCCGCAATCGCATTCTGCTCGACAATGATCGTCGTGATCCCCAGCGGCTTGATGGAATGGAGGATCCGTTCGATTTCGTGCACGATCACCGGCGCCAGCCCTTCATAGGGCTCGTCCAGCAGCAGCAGCTTCAAGTCCCGCGCCAGGGCCCGGGCAATGGCCAGCATCTGTTGCTCGCCGCCCGAAAGCGTTACCCCCTCCTGCTTGCGCCGCTCGGCGAGGCGCGGAAAGCTTTGATAGATCCGCTCAAGGCTCCAGCCATTGCCTGGCGCCACTTTGGCCAGGGTGATGTTTTCCTCCACCGTCAGCCCCGAAATGATGCGCCGGTCCTCGGGCACGAGCTGGATGCCCGCGCGCGCCGCCTGGAACGCCCGCATCTGGTGGATGGGCTGGCCATCGAGCCAAATCTCGCCCTGCCGCAGTTGCGGATTGTCGGTCCGAGCAATGGTGCGCAGGGTCGAGGTTTTGCCCGCCCCATTGCGCCCCAGCAACGCCAGGATCTCGCCCTTGCGCACATCGAGCGACACGCCCTGCACGATATAGCTTTCCCCATAATAGGCGTGCAGATCCCGTACCGAAAAGAAGGGGCGGGTGGTTTCCACCGCAGCGGCCTGGCTGACCTTGGTCCGTTGGCCCTCGAGCGTGATCGTGCTCATGCGTGCGCTCCTCCGAGATAGGCTTCCTGCACCTTGGGATTGCCGCGCACCTGGTCGGGCGTACCATCGGCAATGATCCGCCCCTGGGCGAGCACCGAGATTTTGTCGGCCAGGGAAAACACCACATGCATGTCGTGCTCGATGATCACCTTGGTCATCCCCCGGGCCTTGATCTTCTTTAAAAGCTCGATCGTGGTGTTGGTGTCGTGCCGGCTCATGCCCGCGGTCGGCTCATCGAGCAGCAGCAGCCGCGGATGCTGGATCAGGCACATTGCCAGCTCCATCCGCCGCTTGTCGCCGCGGCTGAGGCTCCCGGCCGTCATTTCGCGCCGGCTATGCATGCCCACATCCTCGAGCATGTGCTCGGCTTCGGCGCGAATGGCCGTTTCGCTGTCGAGCGAACGCATGAGGTTCAGCTTGAAAGCGCCATCGCGCTTGGCTAGCGCCGGGATCATCACATTATGCAGCACGCTCAGATCGGCGAAAATCTCGGGCGTCTGGAACACCCGGGCAATGCCGAGCTGATTGATCTGATAGGGCTTGCGCCCGGTCAGCACCGCACCATCGAACACGACCTGGCCGCTTGAAGGGGGCAGCTTGCCGATGATGACATTGAGCAGGGTAGATTTGCCCGCGCCATTGGGCCCGATGATCGCATGGGTCTGGCCTTCCTCGACCTGCAGGTCGATATCGGCCAGGGCATGCAGGCCCCCGAAGCGCTTGTGCACATCGGCAACGTGAAGAACGACATTGGGTGTGGTCATCGCTGGCGTCCTCATTCAGCCGGTTGGGGTTGCCGGACCGGCTTGCCGGGCGCGGTAGTCGAGGGACGCGAACGGTTGAACAGCCCCGCGATCCGGCGCACCCCTTCCATGATGCCTCCGGGCAGGAACACGACGATCAGCACGAACACGAGCCCCAGGGTCAGGAACCAGCCTTCCCCCACGAACTTGCTGGTCACCGCCACGAACCCATCGGCCACACCGTCGGGCAGGAAGCCAAAGAAGCGGTGCAGCACGCTGTCGTTGATGGCCGAAAAGATGTTCTCGAAATACTTGATCAGCCAGGCCCCGATCACCGGGCCCACCAGCGTGCCGGCACCACCCAGGATCGTCATCAACACCACTTCGCCCGATGCGGTCCATTGCATGCGCTCGGCCCCCGCCAGCGGGTCCGTCACCGCCAACAGCGCGCCCGCCAGCCCCGCATACATGCCCGAGATCACAAAGGCCGCCAGCGTATAGGGCTTGGTGTTGAAGCCGGTATAGTTCATGCGCGTCTGGTTGGACTTGATCCCCTTGAGCATCATGCCGAAGGGCGAGCCGGTGATGCGCTGGGCAAGGAAGAACGCCAGGATCAAGAAGCCCGCGCAGAAGTAGAAACCGGCAAAACCACCCAGCGACTGGCCCAGCAGCGTCGGCACCGGCTGGCCAACACTGCTCTGCCCGATCGCAGCATCAAGATGGCGGGCATCGCTCAGCGTCAGCTGCAGCCCGGTTTCACCATTGGTAATCGGGGTCAGCACGGAATAGGCGAGGTTATAGCTCATCTGCGCAAAGGCGAGCGTCAGGATGGAGAAGTAGATGCCCGAGCGCCGCAGGCTGACATAGCCGATCAGGAGCGCGAACACGCCCGAGACCACGATGGCAAACACCAACGCCGGGATGGCATCGAGGCTCAGCAGCTTGAACGACCACACTGCGGCATAGGAGCCGACGCCGAAGAACGCGGCATGCCCGAAGCTGAGATAGCCCGTCAGCCCGAAGAGGATGTTGAACCCCACCGCGAAGATGGCAAAGATCATGAAGCGTTGCAGCAGGTCGGGATAAGCGGCGCCAAAGGGCTGCATCCAGATCGGCATCAGCAGCACGGCCGCCGAAAAGCCCAGAAACAGCAGCAGGTCGTTGCGGGACATAGCGCGCATCTCAACCCTCCATCACGCCACGGCGGCCAAACAGCCCGCGCGGCAATACCAACAGGATCACGACGGCAACCAGGTAGATGATGATCTGGTCGATGCCGGGAATAAGGGCCTTCACCTGCGTCATCGAGGCGAAGGATTGCAGGATCCCGAGCAGGAACCCCGCGGCCACGGCGCCGGGCAGGGAGCCCATGCCACCCACGACCACGACCACAAAGCTGAGCACGAGGAAGTCCATGCCGATATGGTAGTTGGGCGGCAACAGCGGCGTGTACATCACCCCCGCCAGCCCCGCGACCACCGCCGCCAGCCCGAACATGATGGTGAAGCGCCGGTCGATATCGATCCCCAGCAGCCCCACGGTTTCGCGGTCCGCCATGCCGGCGCGCACCACCATGCCGAAAGTGGTGAACTGCAGGAAAGCAAACACCGCCCCGATGATCGCCGCCGAGAACAGGAAATAGATCAGCCGCCAGATCGGATAGGTGATCACCCCGGCCTGCATCCCGAGGAACGCCCCGATATCAGCGGCACCGCGCAGATCGGTGGGCATTGGCTGGGGAATGGGATTGGGGCCGAAAAACGCTTTGATTAGCTCTTGCGCCACAATCGCCAGACCAAAAGTCACAAGGATCTGCTCGGCATGGGGGCGCTTGTAGAAGTGCTTGATGATGCCGCGCTCAAGCGCCACCCCGATCACCAGCATGATGGGGATGGTGACGATGATCGACACCGGCACCGAATAGTTCACCAGCACCGCACCCCAATCGCCGAACCAGGCCTGCACCAGCGGCTCGCGCACTTCGAGCGGCGTACCCCAGGGCGAGAGCTGGTCGGGGTCGACCGTTACGGTTTCCAGCGTCAGGAACTGCCGAAACAGCACGGCGCAAAAAGCCCCCAGCATGAACAGCGCGCCATGGGCGAAGTTCACCACCCCTAGCGTTCCGAACACCAGCGTCAGCCCCAGCGCGATCAGCGCATAAGCGGCGCCCTTGTCGAGCCCATTGAGGAACTGCAGGAAAATCACATCGATCATGGTCTTGTTCTCGAACCCGGCGGCAACCGCG
>JAQSXP010000095.1 GCA_029256605.1 Devosia sp.
CCCGTCGTCACCGCCAACAAGGCGCTCCTCGCCAAACACGGCGTTGCCCTCGCGCGCCTTGCCGAAGAATCCTCGGCCCAGCTCGGCTTCGAAGCCGCGGTCGCCGGCGGCATTCCCGTCATCAAGACCCTGCGCGAAGGCCTGGGCTCGGCCCGCATTGCCAAGGTCTTTGGCATCATGAACGGCACCTGCAACTATATCCTCACCCGCATGGGCAATGAGGAAATCTCCTTTGCCGATTGCCTCAAGGACGCCCAGGCCCTGGGCTATGCCGAAGCCGATCCGACTTTTGACGTCGAGGGCTTCGACACCGCCCACAAGCTCTCGATCCTCGCCACGCTCTGCTTTGGCTACGAGATCGCGCCCGACCAGATTCATGTGGAAGGCATCTCGCGCATCACCCAGCACGACATCAAGGTCGCCGCCGAACTGGGCTACAAGATCAAGCTCCTCGGCATCGCCCAGCGCACCGAGGACGGCATCGAGCAGCGCGTGCATCCCACCTTCGTGCCCAAGGGCTCGGCCATTGCCGGCGTCGATGGGGTAATGAACGCCATCGCGCTCGAAACCGATCACGTCCACGAACTCCTGCTCGCCGGCCCCGGCGCCGGCGGCCCGCCGACTGCGGCTTCGGTCCTCTCCGATATTCTTGATATCGCCCGCGGCACCCGCGTGCCCCCGCTCGGCGTACCCTCCGAAGAGCTGATGCCTTACAAGCAGGCGCCCATGCGCGCCCATGAGGGCGGCTATTATATCCGCCTCAGCGCCAAGGACGTGCCCGGCGCGCTCGCCGCCATTGCCGCCCGCATGGCCGAGCACGCGATCTCCATCGATTCGGTGCTCCAGCGCTCCGATCTCGGCGTCAAGGCCGTGGCCGCCGACGGCACCCCCGTTCGCACTGTCGTCATGATCACCCAGCAGACTTTGGAATCGGATGTGCGTGAATCGCTTGCGCAGATCGCCGCCGATGGGTTCATAGTGGGTGAACCGCAGTTGATCCGGATCGAAATGCTCTGACGCTCCCTCCCCGGGGGCCATACAGAGCCCGGGGGGAGCCAGCATGAAATTGAGCAAGGTCGAGGCCGCCGGCCCCGCCAATCTGCACCGCACGCTTACGCTCGAACTCGTTCGCGTCACCGAACGGGGCGCCATCGCCGCCGCCCAGTGGCGCGGCAAGGGCAATGAACAGGCCGCCGACGAAGCCGCTGTCGGGGGCATGTGCGACGAGCTCGCCACTGTTGCCATCGATGGCCGCATCGTCATCGGCGAAGGCGAAGAGCATGAATGCGACCGCCTTTATATTGGCGAGCGCGTCGGCACCGGCGCCGGGCCGCAGGTCGATATCGCCGTCGATCCGCTCGAAGGCGTCACCCTTTGCGCCAAGAACCAGCCCGATTCTATTGTCGTGCTGGCTATGGCCGAACGCGGCGGCCTCCTCAATGTCGCTCGCGACGTTTACATGCACAAGATCGCCATCGGCTCCGACTATCCGCCCGGCACTGTCCACATCGATTGGACTGCTACGGAAAATGTCACCGCCCTGGCCAAGGCCAAGGGCGTGCCGCTGAGCGAAATCACCGCCATCGTGCTCGATCGTCCTCGCCATTCCGCCCTGATCGAGGAGCTGCGCACCGCCGGCGTCGCGGTCAAGCTCATCAGCGATGGCGACATTGCCGGGGTCATCCACGCCGTCAATGCCGACCAAACTGGGGTCGATATCTATCTCGGCTCCGGCGGCGCCCCTGAAGGCGTGCTCGCCGCTGCCGCCCTGCGCTGCATTGGCGGGCAGATGCAGGGCAAGCTCATTCTCGATACTCCCGCCAAGCGCGAGCGCGCCCACCGCATGGGCATCACCAATCCCGCCCGGATCTATGAGGCGGGCGAACTCGCCGCCGGCGATGTGCTGTTTGCCGCCACCGGCGTTACCGACGGCACCTTGCTCGATGGCATCCGCCTCAGCCGCAATGCGGTGGAAACCTCCACCATAGTCATGCGCTCCTGGTCCCAGACCGTCCGCTGGATCCGCGCCCGCCACGCCCGCTGAATCCAAATCTTCCGGGCTACCCGGAAAATTCGCTCTTTGCTCCCGCGTCAGGTGTCCTGCGGGGCCGCTTTGCCGCGCCCGGCGGGCAGCCCCTCGAAATTGCCTTCAATATAGCTTAACTCTGCGCCATGCTGGAGCTTCCCCGCCACTTCCTCGACGTTTCCCGTTCCCTTTCCGGCCGTGCCTGGGTCGATCGCCTCGATCCCAACACCACGCGCATCGCCACGGCCATCAGCCAGCGCACCGGGATTTCTGAGATCCTCGCGCGCATCATCGCCGCCCGCGGCGTGGGTCTCGATGGCGCCGAAAAGCATCTCGAGCCGACCGTGCGCGAGTTGATGCCCGATCCCTCGACGCTCACCGACATGGATGCCCTCGCCGAGCGGATCGTCGGGGCGATCGAAGCGGGCGAGCCCATCGCCCTCTTCGGTGATTACGACGTCGATGGCGCCTGCTCCTGCGCCCTCATGGCGCGGTTCCTTCACCATTTCGGCGCTGCCCCGCAGGTCCATATCCCCGACCGCATCTTTGAAGGCTATGGTCCCAATATCGCCGCCATGGACAAGCTGATCGATGGCGGCGCGCGCCTCATCATCACCCTCGATTGCGGCACCACCAGCGATGCCCCCATCGCCCATGCCCGCAATCGCGGCGTCGATGTCCTCGTGATCGACCACCACCTCTCCGATCACGAACTGCCGCCCGCCACCGCGCTGGTGAACCCCAACCGGCCCGACGATATTTCGGGGCTTGGCTATCTCTGCGCCGCCGGCGTCACCTTCATGGTCCTGGTTGGCGTCAATCGCCTCTTGCGCAATCGCGGCCATACCGGTCTGCCCGACCTCATGCGCCTCCTTGATCTTGTCGCCCTCGGCACCGTCTGCGACGTGGTGCCCCTGGTCGGGCTCAACCGCGCTTTTGTGGTCCGGGGGCTGCAGATCGCGCGTCGCGGCGACAATCTGGGCATTGCCGCCTTGGGGCTCGCCGCCCGCGTCAATGGCCCGCTCAATCCCTATCACCTCGGCTTTCTGATCGGCCCGCGCATTAATGCGGGTGGCCGCATCGGCAATGCCGCCCTGGGCACCGAGCTCTTGACCCTCACCGACGAGCATCACGCCCTTGCCATCGCTGCCCGGCTCGATGAGCTCAACAATGAGCGCCAGCGCATCGAGATTGAAGCGGTGGAAGAAGCCACCCGTGTCGCCGAGCTCGAAATCGGCAATGGCGAAGGCCCGCCCGTGCTGGTGCTTGCCTCCGCTGCCTGGCATCCCGGTATTGTCGGCCTGGTGGCGGCCCGCCTGCGCGAACGCTTCGAGCGCCCCGCCTTTGCCATTGCGCTCCAGCCCGATGGCTCGGGCACCGGCTCGGGCCGCTCCATGCCGGGCGTCGATCTGGGGCGCGCCGTCATCGAAGCCGTGGAAACCGGCCTCATCGCCAAGGGTGGCGGCCACGCCATGGCGGCGGGCGTCACCATCCGCCCTGGTCAGCTCGGCCCCTTCCGCTCATTCCTCTTTGACGCGCTAAGCGCCGATGTGGGCGTCGCCCGCCGTGCCACCAGCCTGCCCATCGATGCGGCGCTGACCAGCCGCGGCGCCACGCTTGAACTTGTGCATGAGGTTGAGAGGGCAGGGCCCTTTGGCGCCGGCAATCCTTCCCCCCTCTTTGCCTTTCCCGCCCACCGCGCCAAGTTCGCCCAGGTTGTGGGCAAAGGGGGCCATGTCAGCTTCGCCCTGACCTCCGGCGATGGCGCCCGGCTCAAAGCCATTGCCTTTCGTGCTGCTGGCACGGCCATCGGCGACGCCCTGCTTGGCAATACCGATCGCCCGCTCCACTTCGCCGGGGGTCTGTCGATCGACCATTACCAGGGCCGCGAACAGGTCCAGTTCCGCCTCACCGATCTGGCCGTGCCTGCCGCGTAAGCTGATCTGGCGCTTGCATCTGCTTGTTGCCTGCGTAAATTAAGCGCATGGGCCTCTTTGTCGCACTGCCGACAGCGCGCCAGGGAGGGGGTTCTATCTCGGGGCAGTCGCTCTGCAGCGCTGCCAGGTAGCTGGGCAAGCGTTTATGCGTAAAACTGCAGTCACGAATACCGCCGCCGGCAGCAAACCTCTGACGGCCATACTGTCCTGGGCCGTCGAGCAAATTGGCTCGCGCGTCGTCAATCCGCCCCGGCATGGCGGTGTCACCATCGTCTTTCCCAATGGGCGCACGCGCACCTTGGGCAATCCCGCCACCGGGCTTCATGCCGTACTGCGTCTCAACAATTTCCGCGTCCTCAGCGAATCGATGCAGCGCGGCACGGTCGGCTTTGCCGCCGCCTATATGAATGGCGACATCGAGGTGGACGACCTCACCGCCCTGTTCCGCTTCTTCCTCCAGAACCGCGACATCATCCAGCGCGCTAACCCCGGCATCTTCCGCAAGGCGGCCGGCGATCTGCACTACCACCTGTCACGCCGCAACACGCTTGATGGCTCCAAGCAGAACATTGCCGAGCACTATGATCTCGGCAACGATTTCTACGGGCAGTGGCTCGATCCCTCCATGACCTATTCCTCTGCCGTTTTTACCTCGGGCGATCAAAGCCTCGAGGAAGCCCAACTCGCCAAATATCACCGCGTCGCCGATATGGCCGGCATCACCCCCGGCTCGAGCGTTCTGGAGATCGGCTGCGGCTGGGGCGGCTTTGCCGAAACCGTCGCGCGCGATTATGGCGCCAATCTGCGCGGCATCACCCTTTCCGCCGAACAGCTGCGCTTCGGCCAGGAGCGCCTCCGCCGTCAGGGGCTCGATACCCGCGCCAAGCTCCACTTCGAGGACTATCGCAACACCACTGGCCAGTTCGACCATATCGGCTCGATCGAGATGATCGAGGCGGTGGGCCAGGAAAACTGGCCCAGCTACTTCCAGACCGTGCATGATCGTTTAAAGCCCGGCGGCACCGCCGCCATTCAGGCCATCACCATCGATGAGGCCGATTTCGCCGGCTATAGCAGCGGTCCCGATTTCATCCAGCGTTATATCTTCCCCGGCGGCATGCTGCTGACCAAGACGGCAATGCGCGAATGCGGCGAACAACATGGCCTTGTGCTCGAACAGGTCGAAACCTTCCGCCTCTCCTATGCCCGCACCCTCCGGCTCTGGCGTGAGCGGTTCCTTGAGCGTTGGCCCATGATCGCGCCGCTCGGCTATGACGAGCATTTCCGCCGCAAATGGATCTATTACCTCAGCTACTGCGAAGCAGGCTTCACCGAAGGCTGCATCGATGTCGGCATTTACCAGTACCGCCGCCCCGCCTGAGCCCTAATCCTTGGGCTTGGGCAGCCGTCCCATCACCCAGAAGAACACCGGATAGGGCACCATCCGCAGCAGTTTCATCGGCCAGACCAGGCGCCGGGGAAACGCGATCTCGAATCGATCCGAGCCCAACAGGCCATCAACGATCCGCCGCGCCCCTTCCTCGGTTTCCAGCAGGAACGGCATGGGGAAATCATTGCGCGCGGTGAGCTCGGATTTCACAAAGCCCGGGGCGATCATCCGCACTCCGATCCCACTGCCGGAGAGTTCGGTGCGCATGGTCTGCAGCAGCGCGATCATCGCCGCTTTGGTCGAGGAATACGCCGCCGAACGCGGCAAGCCGAAATAACCCGCGACCGAAGCGATCGCGGCAATCTGCCCGCCACCTTGCCGGCGCATCTGCGCCAGCAGCGGATCGACAAACCGCACGAACCCCAGGAAATTGGCGTCCACCACCGCGCTGAAGGGTTCAACGGCATAATCGCTGACCTTGCGCGCCTGCCAGGCTGCCACCCCGAAGACGAAGAGATCGATTCGCCCCAGCCGTGCGATCACCTCGGCCACCGCCGCATCCACTGCCGGCCCATCGGTGACATCGAGCGGAAAGGCATGAATGCGCTCCCCATCCGCCACCTCAGCCAACCGGTCGGCCCGCCGCCCCGAAACCGCAACCGTCCAGCCCTGGTCCGCCAGCACCCGCGCCACCGCCGCCCCGATCCCCGACCCGCCACCGATGATCCAGGCAACTTTTTCGTTCATGCCGTCGCTCCCAACCGCGCCTCAGCTCCAAGGCCGAGACTAGCCCCCATTGCCGCCCCGAATCCTCTCCGCCCCCTTGAGGGGAGGGGGTCCCTCAGTCACCCCGAATCTCTCCGGACGCACCAATCGAGAATCACCGCCCCATCATCACCCAACCCGAACCACCCGGGCATAACTTCG
>JAQSXP010000096.1 GCA_029256605.1 Devosia sp.
TCGTATTCCCGACGAAACGCGCGAGCGGGTACTCAAGGCCATTCGTGATACCGGCTATGTCGCCGATCCCGTGGCGCGCCGCATGGCCAAGGGGCTCAATCGCATTCTGGGCGTTTTCACCTATGAGCCAGCCTTTCCCAGTGCCCAGGCCGATTTCTTCACCCCGTTCCTGCTCGGCATCGAGGAGGCGGCCCAGGAGCTGGGTTATGACCTGCTGCTCCTGACCGGGGCCGCCAAGGGCAGCCAGCGCAAGATCTTTGGCAACAATACCCGCCTGCGCCTCGCCGATGGCTGCCTCGTGCTCGGCCGGGAGTTTGACCCCGAAGAGCTCAAGCAGCTCGTGGCCGGGGACTACCCTTTTGTTGCCGTCGGACGTCGTAACGATGCCGGGGGCCCCGTGCCCTATGTCGGTGGCGACTATGCTGCCGCCACCGCTGCGCTCGTCGATCAGGTGCGTGCCCAGGGCCACCAGCGCATCGCCTATGTCGGCCCCTCGCAAGGCGCCGAGTCCACCATCGATCGCTGGACCGGCTTTTCCGGCGCCATCGCCGGGCTCGACCTCGTGCTCCACATTCCCGAAGTCGGCCGCGACGGCCACACCAATCTCGATGCCTTGCTGGCGAGCGGCGCCACCGCCGTCTTTTTCACCGAACTGGCCGACGCCATTCAGGTGGACCACGCCGCCAGCGAGCGCGGCATCGCGGTGCCCGCGACGCTCTCGATCGTCGTGCTCGGCAACCACATCCGCGCCGAACAGACCGGCCGCCGCTTCACCTCGTTCTCGATCCCCCGCGAGGCCATGGCCCGCGCCGCCACCGAAATGCTGGTGCGCCGGGTCGAGAACGACGAACCCATCCAGCAGATCATGCTGCCCTGCGAACCGGTCGAGGGGGAAACCCTCGGTCCCGCCCCTTCGAACTCTTTCTAAGACGAGACCATGACAGCAAAAGAACTTTCGGCAGACATTTTGGTAGTCGGCGGCGGCCTTGGCGGCGTCGCCGCAGCGCTTGGCGCCCTGCGCAATGGCCGCAGCGTCATCATGAGCGAGGAGTTCGACTGGCTTGGCGGCCAGCTCACGAGCCAGGCCGTGCCGCCCGATGAGCATAGCTGGGTCGAGCAGTTCGGCATTACCCGCTCCTATCGCCAGCTGCGCACCGGCATCCGCCAGTTCTATCGCGACCATTATCCGCTGACCGCCGAAAGCCGTGCCTGGCCCGACCTCAATCCCGGCGCCGGTTTCGTCAGCCGCCTTTGCGCCGAGCCCCGCGTCGGGGTTGCCGTGATTAACGCCATGCTGATGCCCTATATCGGCGGCGGCAAGTTGCGCGTCCTGCAGCCCTATCGTCCCGTCGCCGCCGATGTGGATGGCGATACCGTACGCTCGATCACCCTGCGCCATCGCGACACCGGCGCCGAGATCGTGGCCTCCGCCCCCTATATCATCGACGCCACCGAACTGGGCGACCTGCTGCCCATGACCGGCACGGAATATGTTACCGGCTTTGAAAGCCGCAGCGAAACCGGCGAGCCCAGCGCGCCCGAGACCGCCCAGCCCGACAATGTGCAGGCTGTTTCGGTGTGCTTTGCCATCGACCATGTGGATGGCGACCAGACCATCGACAAGCCGGCCAACTACGACTACTGGCGCCAGTACCAGCCCAGCTTCTGGGGCGGCCCGCTCCTCGGCTTCAAGGCACCCCATCCGCGCACGCTTGAGATCACTGAGCGCTCCTTCACCCCCAATCCCAATGATGATCCGCTGCTGGTGGATGCCGATCAGCGTCGCAATCCCGGTGACGGCAATCTCTGGACCTTCCGACGCATCGCCGCCCAGCGCAACTTCGTGCCCGGCGCCTATGGCTCGGATATCTGCCTCGTGAACTGGCCGATGATCGACTACATGGATGGCTCGATCATCGATGTGTCCGAAGAGGAAAAGGAGCGCCATCTCAAGGCCGCGGCCGAGCTCTCCTATTCGGTGTTCTACTGGCTCCAGACCGAGGCCCCCCGCGTCGATGGCGGCGTCGGCTTCCCCGGCCTGCGACTGCGTGGCGACATCACCGGCACCGATCATGGCCTCGCCATGGCGCCCTATATCCGCGAAAGCCGCCGCATTCGCGCCGTCACCACCATTGTCGAGCAGGATGTGTCCATGACCATCCACGGCAACAACCTGTCCAAGCAATATCGCGACAGCATCGGCGTGGGCATGTACCGGATCGACCTGCACCCCTCCACGGGCGGCGACAACTATGTCGACGTGGAATCCGCGCCCTTCGAGATCCCGCTGGGCGCGCTGCTGCCGCGCCGGGTCAAGAATCTGCTCCCTGCCGGCAAGAATATCGGCACCACCCACATCACCAATGGCTGCTACCGGCTCCATCCGGTGGAGTGGAACGTGGGTGAAGTGGCCGGCATGCTCGCCGCCCACTGCCTCAACAATGGCTTTACGCCCCATCAGGTGCAGGAGGACGACGGCAAGCTCGCCGACTTCCAGACCAAGCTTTACGGCGAGGGGATCGAGATCCGCTGGCCGGATATCCGTGGCTACTAATCGCAACAACAGGAGGATACGTTGCCCAAATTCACCCCACTGAAATCAACCGTCGCCATGGCCAGCCTAATGCTGCCGCTCGCCTGGAGCGGCACCGCATGGGCGCAGGATGCCGTCAATCTGCGCATGACCATCTGGAGCGCCAACGAGGCGCATCTGGCGCTGTTCAACGAGATCGCGGAAGGCTTCAAGCAGAGCCACCCCAATGTCTCGGTGACCTTCGAGCCCCTGCCCTTCGATAGCTACACGACGACCCTGACCACCCAGATCGCCGGCGGCAACGCTCCCGATCTGGCCTGGATCTTCGAAACCAGCGCCGTCGACTTCGTCAATTCGGGCGCGCTGTTCCCGCTGACCGAAACGCTCACGGCCGCCGAAGGCTATGACATGGCCGACGTCACCCCCGGCCCGCTGGAACTCTGGAGCAAGGACGGCACCCTCTTTGCTTATCCCTTCTCCACCTCGCCCTTCGGTGTCTTTGTCAACAACGACGTCATCACCGCTGCTGGCGCTCAGACCCCGGCCGAGATGATCGAAGCGGGCACCTGGACCTGGGACAATGCCATTGCCACTGCCGCGACGGTGGCGGAGTCGGGCAAGACCGGCCTCATCGTGCGCGATTTCGAATATAAGACCTGGCAGAACCTCAACACCATCTATGCCGGCTGGGGCGCCACGCCCTGGACCGAAGACGGCAAGACTTGCACCTTCACCTCGCCCGAAATGGTCGAGGCGATGAGCTTCATCCACGATGCCATCTTCACCAGGAAGGCCATGCCCGGCCCCGGCGAAACCGCCGACTTCTTTGCCGGCGACGCCGCCATGACCGTTACCCAGATCAGCCGCGCGTCCTTGCTGCCCAAGGAAAACGCTTTTGATTGGGACCTCGTCCCGCTCCCCGCCGGCCCGGCTGGCGAATATGCCATGATCGGCCAGGCTGCCATCGGCGTGTTCGCCGCCAGCCCCAATGCTGAAGTGGCCGCCGAATTCCTCGGCTACATGACCAATCCGGAAAACTCGGCCAAGCTCAGCCAGTTCTTCCCCTCCGCCCGCCAGTCGCTGCTGACTGCCGAAGCTCTGGGCAAGACCAATCCGCTGCTCTCGCCCGAGCAGCTGGAAAATGTCGTGATCAAGGGCATCACCACCGGCAAGGTCATTCCGGGTCACACCGGCTTTGCCCAGATCCAGCAGAACGTGCGCGCCGGCCTCGACAGCCTCTGGGTCGCCGACGCCGACGTGCCCGCCGTGATGCAGTCGATCTGCGACAGCATCAACCCGATGCTGATGCGCTAACCACCACAACAGCGCTCGACACCCCTCCCCCTTGTGGGGAGGGACCCTCCTCCTCGGAGGAAGAAGGAAGGACAATGGCTACCCAATCGCGAAAACGTCCATTCTGGACCATCGAGCGCCGCGACGCGGTTGCCGGCTATGCATTCATCGCCCCCCAGTTGGTGGGCACGCTGGTCTTCGTCCTCATCCCGCTCGGCCTCGTTTTTTGGTACTCGCTCCATGAATGGAACGTGCTCGCCAATAGCTTCAATTTCGTGGGCGACGCCAACTACCAGCTGCTGCTGCGCGACCCCTCGCTGCCCAAGGTGTTGACCGCCTCCGCCATTTTCTCGGCCGGCCTCGTCGTGCTCAATATGAGCCTCGCGCTGCTGCTCGCCATCCTGCTCGATCAGAAGCTGCGCGGCATGGTCGTCTTCCGCACCCTCTTCTTTTCGCCGGTCGTCGTGTCGCTCGTCGCCTGGACCATCGTCTGGAGCTTCCTGCTGCAGAACAATGGCGGCATCAACGGCTTCCTGCAGATAGTGGGCATCACCGGCCCCAACTGGCTGCGCGAGCCCGGCACCGCCATGGTCTCGGTGGTCGTCGTGCAGGTGTTCAAGAATGTCGGGCTCAACATGATCCTGTTCCTCGCCGCCCTCCAGGGCGTGCCCAAGGAACTCTATGAGGCCGCCCGTGTCGATGGCGCCTCGGCGTGGAAGCAATTCCGCCGCATCACCGTGCCGATGATCTCGCCCACGATCCTCCTCACCTCGATCATCACCATTGTCGGCTCGCTGCAGGTCTTTGCCCAGATCGCCGTGCTCACCCAGGGCGGCCCGGGCGTCTCGACCACCGTTCTGGTCTACTACCTCTACCAGCAGGCCTTCCAGTTCCACTATTTCGGCTATGGCTCGACCCTGTCGATCCTGCTCTTCCTCATCGTCGCCGTGCTGACCTTCGCCCAGTGGCAGCTGCGCAAGCGGATCGTGTTCTATGAAAACTGAGCTTTCCCCCCGCGTGAAGGTCGCCCTCTACGGGTTGATGTGCGTGCTGCTCATCCCCTTCGTCTTTCCGACCTGGTGGATGGTGACCTCCTCGGTCAAGCCGATCAGCGACATCTTCGCCTTTCCGCCCGATCTGTGGCCACGCCGCTTTGACTGGACCACCTATCAGAAGGTGTTCGAGCTGCAGCCCTTTGCCCAGCAATACTGGAACTCGGCCTATATCGCAGCGGTGGTGACCCTTGGGACCATGGTGTTCTCCTCCATGGCCGGCTACGCCTTTGCGCGCATCAAGTTCCCCGGCGCCAATCTGCTCTTCACCGTGGTGCTGCTGGGGCTGCTGATCCCCTCCGAAGTGACCATCGTGCCCTTGTTCCAGATGTTCCTCAAATGGGGCATGATCAACACCCACTGGCCGCTGATCCTCGTGCCGATCTTCGGGGCGCCATCGGTCTTTGCCACCTTCGTCATGCGCCAGTTCTTCATCGCCCTGCCCGGCGAGCTCGAGGAAGCGGCGCGCGTCGATGGCCTCGGGCGCTTCAAGATCTTCTGGATCATCGCCCTGCCGCTGGCCAAGCCCGCGCTCGGCGCGGTCGCGATCTTCACCTTCCTGCATAGCTGGAACCTCTATCTCGAGCCGATTGTCTTCATCTCCTCGCGCAACATGTTCACCCTGCCCCAGGCGCTGACCCAGTTCACCGATGCCTATGGCGGCGCCATGTGGAACATCCAGATGGCGGCGGCCACCATGACCGCCCTGCCCGTGCTGGCCGTGTTCATCCTGGCCCAGAAGCAGTTCGTCGAGGGCCTCGCCCATACCGGCCTCAAGGGCTAAAGGATTTTTTGATGGCGCCTGTCACCCTTCATCACGTCAAGAAAAGCTATGGCGACGCACCGGTCATCCATGGCGTCGATATCGACATCGCCGATGGCGAGTTCGTGGTCCTGGTCGGCCCGTCCGGCTGCGGCAAGTCCACCCTGCTGCGCATGATCGCCGGGCTCGAAACCATCACTGATGGCGAAATCTCCATCGCTTCGCGCGTGGTCAATGATCTCGATCCTAAGGATCGCGACATTGCCATGGTGTTCCAGAACTATGCGCTCTACCCGCATATGACGGTGGAAACCAATATGGGGTTCTCCCTCGAGCATCGCGGCGCCAGCAAGGCCGAGATCGCCGAGCGCGTGAACTGGGCCGCCGAGATCCTCAGCCTCACGCCCCTCCTCAAGCGCTATCCGCGCCAGCTCTCGGGCGGCCAGCGCCAGCGCGTCGCCATGGGCCGCGCCATCGTGCGCAACCCGCAGGTGTTCCTGTTCGACGAGCCGCTGTCCAATCTCGATGCCAAGCTGCGCGTCGTCATGCGCGGCGAGATCAAGGG
>JAQSXP010000097.1 GCA_029256605.1 Devosia sp.
GGCACCTGGCAGACCGCCTTTATCGGCCTTCTCGCCGGCGGCATCGGTACGCTGGTGGGCGTGGTGCTGGGCTTCACCGCCGCCTATTTCGGCGGCTGGATCGATGGCACGGTGCGCACGGTCTGCCAGATCCTGACGCCCATTCCGGTGCTGCTGATCCAGGTCGTGGCGGCCGGCTCGCTCGACAAGCGCGACGTCACCATCGTCACCATGGCGATCATTGTCGCCATGCTGGCCTGGATGGGCCCAACCCTCGTGATCCGGGCGCAAGTGCTGACCATGAAGGAGCGTCAGTTCGTGGCCGTCGCCAAGCTTTCGGGCGTTTCGGACATGGGCATCATCTTCAAGGAAATCCTGCCCAATCTCCTGCCCTTCATCGCCGCCGCCTTTGTCGGCCAGGTCTTTGCCGCCGTGTTCGCCTCCTTTTATCTTGCCGTTCTCGGCCTTGGGCCCCTACGCGAGCCGCTGTTGGGCAACATAATCTGGGCCGCCCAAAGCCAGGGTGCGTTCTTTAATGGCTGGTGGTGGTGGCCGCTCGAGCCGGCCTTCGCCATGATCCTGATCCTGGGGGCGCTGGCCCTGGTCAATATGGGGCTGGACGAGTTGGCCAATCCCCGCGTCAGAAGGACGGAGTAGCGCCATGGCCGCCGTGACCCTCGATCCCTTGAGCGCGCCATTGCCCCATACCGGGGTGCTGGCACAGCCCGCGCCCAGCCCGGTGCTGCGCGTCAACCAGTTGGCCGTCACCTATTACACCGATCTTGGCCGCGCCCGCGCGCTCGACGATGTCAGCTTCACCCTCAATGCCGGCCAGAAGCTGGGCATGGTCGGAGAGTCGGGCTCGGGCAAGAGCACCTTGGCGCTCGCCATGATGCGCATGATCAAGCCCCCCGGGCGCATCGAGGGCGGCGAAGTCTTTGTGGGCGACACCGAGCTCATGGGCCTGAACGAAGAAGCCATGCGCCGGGCGCGGCTGAGCAAAATCGCCTATATTCCGCAAGGGGCGATGAACTCGCTCAACCCCGTGATCCGCATCGGCGCGCAGATGGTCGATGCCGTCAAGGCGCATCTGCCGGGGGAAAGCCGCGCCGCCATCCAGGATCGTTGCCGGCAGGCGCTGCGCTCGGTCGATCTCGATCCCGGCGTCTTCAACATGTATGCCCATGAGTTGTCGGGCGGCATGAAGCAGCGGGTGTGCATCGCCATTGGCGTGCTGCTCGAGCCCAGCGTCATCATCGCCGATGAGCCCACCAGTGCGCTCGATGTGGTCACCCAATGCCAGGTGATGGAAACCATCGACCGGGTGCAAGACCAGATCGGCGCCGCCGTGATCCTGATCGGCCACGACATGGGGCTGATGGCCCAGTTCGTCGATCGGGTGGCGGTGATGTATGCCGGGCGGCTGGTGGAAATCTCGAGCGTACGCGAGATGTTCACCGACCCCAAGCACCCCTATGCCCGCGCCCTGATCTCGAGCCTGCCCAATCTCGACAATCGCGGCGTGTTCCAGGGCATTCCGGGCCTCGCGCCCTCTTTGCTGCGCATTCCCAGCGGCTGTGCCTTTCACCCGCGCTGTCCCTTTGCCATGGACGTCTGCACCACGGTGCGGCCCGAAGTGCTGGAACTGGCAGGCGGGCGGCGCGTCGCCTGCCACCTGTTTGACGAGGAGGCCCGCCATGGCTGAACTGCTCGAGCTGCGCGGGGTCTCGAAAGTCTATACCCGCGGGCTGACCCATTCCCATCCCACCGTGGCGCTGCGCGAGATCTCGCTGACCCTCAAGGAGGACGAGCCCACCATCCTCACCGTCGCTGGCGAAAGCGGCAGCGGCAAGACGACGCTCGCCATGCTGCTGCTGGGCTTCATCAGCCCCACAATGGGGGAAATCCTCTATAAGGGCCGCAATATCACGACCCTGACGGGACCCGAGCGACTGGCCTATCGGCGCGAAGTGCAGGCGGTGTTCCAGGATCCTTTCGCGGTCTTCAATCCCTTCTACACCGTCGATCACCTGCTGACCGTCCCGATCAAGCGCTTCAAGCTGGCAAGCACAAGGGCTGAGGCGCGGGCGCGCATGGAAGAAGCGCTCAACGCCGTGGGCCTGCGCCCCGAAGACGTACTCGGGCGCTTTCCCCACCAGCTTTCGGGCGGGCAGCGCCAGCGCATCAATGTCGCCCGCGCCTTGTTGCTGAAGCCGCGCCTGCTGATCGCCGACGAGCCGGTGTCGATGGTGGATGCCTCGCTGCGCGCCACGATCCTTGAAACCCTGCGCAATCTGCAGCGCGATTATGGCGTCTCCATCATCTACATCACCCACGACCTGACCACGGCCTACCACATCGCCAAGTCGATCATCGTGCTTTATCGCGGTGGGGTGATGGAGGCGGGAGATGTCGATCGGGTGATCAAGTCGCCCCAGCACCCCTATACGCAGCTGCTGGTCGATTCCATTCCTTGGCCCAATCTCGAGCAGCGCTGGGGCGAGCAATCGATCATGGCGCGCGAAAGCACCGCGCCCCCGCCCGGCGCCTGCCCCTTCATGCCGCGCTGTCCCAAGGCCATGCCGGTATGCGCCAGCCGCCCGCCGCTGTTCCAGATCAATCCGCACCAGGCGGCCGCTTGCTACCTGCATGAGCGGCAGCCTCAACTCGTGGCTGAAAAGCTCTCCGAACTCCTGCCTGCCTGAGAACCCTATGCTCGAAATCGCCGAATTCATCAGTCCCACGCCATCGCCGGTCTGGCAGCTTGCCTTGCAGGCCGGGGTGAACCTTGCCGTGGGCGGGCTGCCCTTTGACAGCTTACGCCCGGGGGAAAGGCTGGGGGATCTCGCTCCGCTCAGCCGCATGCAGCAAAGCTACGCGGATGCCGGCTTTGAGCTGCGCGTCATCGAGGCGCGGCCGCCGCTTAATCTGGCCAAGCGCGGCTTGCCGGGGCGGGACGAAGAGATCGATGTCGTGTGCGAACTCCTTACCAGCATGGGCAAGCTCGGCATCGGCGTCTGGTGCTATGAATGGATGACCGATTTCAACTGGGTGCGCACCAATATGGCGACGCCCTCGCGCGGGGGCTCGGTGGTCACGAGCTTCAATCTCGATGATGTCCCCGAGGACCTGACGAGCAACCCGCCCATTGGCGAGGAAGCGCTTTGGGAGAACCTCGATTATTTCCTCAAGCGGGTGCTGCCGGTGGCCGAACAAGCGGGGGTCAAGCTCTCCATGCACCCCGACGATCCGCCGATTACCCCGATCCGGGGCGTCAGCCGCATCATGCGCAGCATCGAGAACTACCAGCGCCTCCTGGCCATGGCGCCCAGCCCGATGAACACCATTACCCTGTGCCAGGGCAATTTCACCCTGATGACCGATGACCTCCCCCGCGAGATCAGGCGCTTTGGCGACAAGATCTCCTTTGTGCATTTCCGCGATGTGCGGGGCGTGCCCACGCGGTTCGAGGAAACCTGGCACGACGACGGCAAGACCGACATGCTCGCCTGCATGCAGGCCTATCGCGACATCGGGTTCAGCGGCGTCCTGCGGCCCGACCATGTGCCCACCGTTGCGGGCGACAGCAACGATAATGCCGGCTATTCCGCCTTCGGGCGGCTTTACGCCATTGGTTACATCCGCGGCCTGCACGAGGCCGTTTATGCGCAATAGGTCAGATCCATGAGAATTGCAGTTACCGGCGCCAGCGGCGGCATTGGCCGCGCCATTGTCAAAGAGGCCGAGGCCCGCGGCCACACGGTGGTCGGCATCGATCGGGTCGAGCACCCCGATGTCGTGGCGAGCGGCGAGCGCCGCTTCGTTCTGGCCGACATGGACAATTACGATGCCCTGCTCGATGCCTTTGCCGGCTGCGATGCGGTGATCCACATGGCCGCCATTCCCTCCCCCGGCCGCCACCCCGACCACATCGTGCACAACAACAATGTGGTGGGCAGCTATAATGCGCTCCAGGCCGCCGTCGAGAACGGCATCCGGCGCGTTTGCCAGGCCTCCAGCGTCAACGCCATCGGCCATTCCTTCAGCCGCGCCCCGCGCTATGATTATTTCCCCATCGACGAGAGCCATCCCAACTACGCCGAGGACCCCTATAGCCTCTCCAAATGGATCTGCGAGCAGCAGGCCGACGCCTTTATCCGGCGCTATCCGGAGATGGTAATCGCCTCCATGCGCTTTCATTATGTCTGCGATGACCGCTCCATCGCCAAGGCGCTCTATGACCCCAATCCCGAGATCGCCAAGCATCTCTGGGCCTATACCAGGCGCGATGCAGCGGCCGATGCGTGTCTCTTGAGCCTCGAAGCTTCCATCGAGGGTCACGAGGCCTTCTATATCGTGGCGCCCGACACGATTTCGGATACCCCCAGCCGGGAGCTGGCGCGCCAGTATTTTCCGCAGATCCCGCTTAGGGATGGCTGGGGCGGGCACCAGAGCTTTTTCAACTCGGCCAAGGCCGAGCGCATGCTGGGTTGGCGCCACGGCCATGTGCCGCCCGAGCGCCTGACCGACTAGGATCGCGCTAGAGGTCGGCCTGCAGCCACTGGGGTCCGAGATGGATGTCGATGGTTTGCAGCCGGCCCGGCCCCAGATTCTCGAACCGGTGCGGCAGCCCCCTGGGGCCGAGCACGACCTCGCCAGCTTGCGCGTCGATCACCGCATCGCCCACGTAAAAGCGCCCGCGGCCTTCCACCACGACGAAGAGCTCGTCATAAGGATGGACATGCAGGGCCGGCCCCGTGCCCACCGCCTCATTGCCATAGGCGAGGATCGTGGTCGTAGTGCCCAGGGCCTCGCCCGGAAGGTGCCCGCGCCAGGGGCCGGGCTGGGTCGGGTCGAACAACTGCTGCTTGGCCGGGGCGCGCCCGTCCGGCACTGCGGCGCTGGGGTCAATGCTGAGTTTTGCCATTGCTATTGCACTCCAAGGTGAGTTGCTCACGCATTATTGGGCCGGTGCACCAAGACTGCCAAGAGGAAGCAGCCAGTGCATAGGCTTTGAGCTCAATTGCGCGCAAATTAGGCACAAGCAAATGCTGCTATTCTGTTGTGCAGATTTGTGCGCCCAAATTGGCGATTAAGCGCAATGACTTACCGCTAAAACCAAGGATTGGCACAACTGATGCATGACAGTTCCCGACAAAGGGAGCTGCGCAATGTCCAAGTCTGCCGAGATCGATCTTGCTTCTGTCTCCAAGATCTACGGCAAGACCACGGCCGTCGACAGCATCAGCCTCAAGATTCCCGCCGGAAGTTACTGCTGTCTGCTTGGGCCTTCGGGCTGTGGCAAGACCTCTACCCTGCGCATGATTGCGGGGCACGAAACCGTTTCGATCGGGGACATTGTTCTGGGCAAGCAGGTAGTGACCGACCTGCCGCCGGCCAAGCGCGGCACGGCGATGATGTTCCAATCCTATGCGCTGTTTCCCCATCTCGATCTCGTCGACAATGTCGCCTTCAGCCTCAAAATGGCGGGGGTCGACAAGCCGACCCGCCGCGCGCGGGCGCTCGAGCTGCTCAAGCTCATGCAGATGGATGCCTATGCCGACCGCCGTCCCGGCCAGCTTTCGGGCGGCCAGCAGCAGCGCGTGGCACTGGCGCGCGCGCTGATCACCGATCCCGAAGCGCTGCTGCTCGACGAGCCGCTTTCGGCGCTCGATCCCTTCCTCAAGATCCGCATGCGCGCCGAGCTCAAGAAACTGCAAAAGCAGCTGGGCATCACCTTTGTCCATGTCACCCATAGCCAGGAAGAAGCCATGGCACTGGCCGACCTCGTCGTGGTGATGAGCAATGGGCGGATCGAGCAGGCCGCCACCCCACGCGAAGTGTTCGAGCGTCCGGCGACTGCCTTTGTTGCCCGCTTCATGGGCGATCATAATGTGATCTCGGGAAAGGTCACCGGCGCCGGCAACGGCCTAGTGGATTTCACCGTGGTGGGCGGCGGCAGTTTTTCCGCCACCGGCGCACCCCTGCCGCTGGGTGCCGATATGGATGTCGCCGTGCGCACCGACCATGTGCGGATCGGGGAAAGCCTGCAGCCGGGCCTCGGGTTCACCGGCATCATCTCCAATATCGAATATCGCGGCGCCACGGTGAAGCTCACCGTGGAAGGCGCCGGGATCAGCGAATTCACCGCCATCCATCAAGCCAACAGGGAGACGTGCCATGACCGCCAAGAGTGACATCAAGTCCGGTGTCAGCCGCCGCAACTTTCTCAAGACCAGCGCTGCCGCCGCGGTTGGCGCCGGCCTGGGTTCGGGGGTGATTACGGGCTTTCCCACCATCTGGGCGCAAAACCCCATCACCCTGCGCCAATTCGGCACCGGCGTGAGCAACCTCAATGCCATTGCCGAAAAGTGCAAGGAAGACCTCGGCATCACCATCCAGATGACCGCCACCGACAGCGATGCGGCTGCCCAGCGCGCGGTGACCCAGCCCGACAGCTACGACATCGCCGATGTGGAATACTGGATCCTCAAAAAGGTCTTCCCGGCCGGGGTCATCCAGCCCATGGATATCAGCCGGCTCAAGCACTACGACCAGATCGTGCCGCTGTTCAAGACCGGCAAGCTGCTGCCCGACAGCGTCATCGCCCAGGGCACCGCGCCTCATACGGTTGGCTTTGTGGAGGGCCCCGACAGCCGCGACTTCGCCAAGGGCGAAACGGAATGGTTCACTATGGTCCCCACCATCTACAATGCCGATACGCTCGGCATCCGCCCCGATCTGGTGGGTCGCGAGATTTCCTCCTGGGCCGATATCATGGACCCCGCCTTCAAGGGCAAGTCGGCCATCATCAACGTGCCCTCGATCGGCATCATGGATGCGGCCATGATCATGGAAGCCATGGGGCTTATCACCTATGGCGACAAGGGCAACATGACCACCGAGGAGATCGATGCCACCGTCGATTTTCTGATCAAGGCCAAGCAGGATGGCCAGTTCCGCGCCTTCTGGAAGAGCTTTGACGAAAGCGTCAACTTGATGAGTTCGGGCGAAGTGGTGATCCAGTCCATGTGGTCGCCGGCCGTGGCGGCGGTGCGCTCCAAGGGCACTGCCTGCACCTACCAGCCCCTCAAGGAAGGCTATCGCTCTTGGGGCGGCGGCATGGGGCTGGCGGCGCACCTGTCGGGCGCCCAGCTCGACGCGGCCTATGAATATATCAACTGGTACACCTCGGGCTGGGTCGGCGGCTATCTCAACCGGCAGGGCTATTATTCGGCCAATATGGAAACGGCCAAGCAGCACATGACCCCCGACGAATGGGGCTTCTGGATCGAAGGCAAGCCCGCCCAGGGCGACATCCTCGCCCCCGATGGCACGGTGATGGAAAAGGCCGGCGCCGTGCGCGATGGCGGCTCGTTCGAAGAGCGCATGGGCAAGGTCGCCTGCTGGAACTCGGTGATGGACGAGGACCGCTATATGGTCCGCCGCTGGAACGAGTTCATCGCCGCCTGATCCGCGATCAGAGGGGGTGGAAAGCCCGGACATCTAGGCTCCCACCACCCCCACCCGACCTCCCCCATCAAGGGGGAGGTGACGCATCGAGTGTTTGGCACGATCTGTTCACACCACCGGCCCGCACCTCCCCCTTGATGGGGGAGGCTGGGAGGGGGTGATCGGAGGGGATGATTGTCACGATGAACGCTTTGCTGGCCCGCGCCACGCCTTATCTGCAGGCAACGCCGCTGTTGTTGATCCTCGGCTTTTTCCTTGCCGTCCCGATCCTGCTGCTGCTCGTGGTCAGCTTCTGGGATTATGATTTTGCCGGCATCTATCCCGATTTTCTCACCCTCAACTATGCCGAAGCGCTGGGCTCATGGGTCACCTGGCGCATCTATGCCAATACGCTCAAATATGCGGTCATCGTCTGGGCGATCACCGCTTTGGTGGGCTTCTGGGTCGCCTATTTTCTCGCTTTTCATGTGCGCACCGCGACCATGCAGATGGTGCTGTTCCTTATCTGCACCGTGCCGTTCCTCACCTCCAACATCATCCGCATGATTTCCTGGATCCCCGTGCTGGGGCGCAACGGGCTGATCAATTCGGGGCTGACGGGGGCTGGGATCATCGAGCAACCCATCGAGTGGCTGTTGTATTCCGACTTCGCCGTCGTGCTCGCCATGGTCCATCTTTATACGCTCTTCATGGTCACCCCGATCTTCAACGCCATGATGCGGATCGACAAATCCCTCGTTGAAGCGGCGCGCGATGCCGGCGCCAAGGACTGGCAGGTGATCTGGAACGTCGTGCTGCCGCTGGCCAAGCCCGGCATTGCCATCGGCACCATCTTTGTGGTCACGCTGGTGATGGCCGATTTTTCCACCGTGCAGGTGATGAGCGGAGGGCAGAGCGCGTCGGTAGCGCTGATGATGCGCAACCAGATGAGCCTGCTGCAATATCCGGCGGCCGCCGCCAATGCCATCGTGCTGCTGGTGCTGGTGCTGCTCATGGTCGCGGGCATGCTGCGCATCGTTGATATTCGCAAGGAGCTCTAGGATGGAACGCGAAAAGCGCAGCCCCGGCTTTTACCTGCTGGCCGGCTTTTTCGGCCTCTTTGTGCTGTTTCTCTACGGCCCTTTGTCGGCCGTGTTCATCCTCAGCTTTCAGGGGCCGCAGGGCGGGCTGACCTTTCCGCTCAATGGCGTGTCGCTGCGCTGGTTTCAGAACCTCTTCGAGACCCAGGCGGTGGGCGATTTCGGCGCCAGCTTCGGGCGCTCCTTTGCGCTGGGGCTAATGGTGATGGCGGGCACCGTGCTGGTATCGCTGCTGGCGGGGCTGGCCTTTCGCCGCCGGTTTGTTGGCGCAACGCCCCTCTTCTACCTGACGGTCGCGAGCCTCGTTGTGCCCTCCATCATCGTTTCGCTCGGCATCGGCGTGTTGTTCCAGCAGATCGGCTGGCGCCCCAACTGGTTCAGCTCCGGCTTTGGCGCGCATCTGACCTGGACGCTGCCTTTTGGCGTGCTGATCATGTTTGCGGTGTTCAACCGCTTTTCCCCCAGCTACGAGGAAGCCGCGCGCGATCTGGGGGCCAGTAACTGGCAGACCTTTCGCCATGTCGTCTTGCCCATGATCGCACCCAGCCTGATCGGCGTGGGGCTTTTCGGTTTCTCGCTGAGCTATGACGAGTTTGCCAGGACGCTGATGACCTCGGGCAGCGCCAACACTTTGCCGCTCGAAATCTACGGCATGACCACCAATGTGACGACCCCGGTGCTCTATGCGCTAGGGACGGTCACGACACTGTTCTCGTTCCTCGTTATCCTTTTGACCCTGAGCACCATCCTCTGGATCAACCGCAGGCGGGTGCGGGCATGAACCGCATCGCCGTCATCAATCCCAACACCACCGCCAACATGACCGCGACCATTGCCGCAGCGGCCCGGCTAGTGGCGGCGCCCACGACCGAGATCGTGCCGCTCACCTCTTCCATGGGGCCGGTCTCCATCGAAGGCTATTACGACGAAGCCTTTGCCTTGCCTGGATTGCTGCGCGAGATCGGCCAGGCGGAGGGGGAGGGGGCCAGGGCCGCAGTGATCGCCTGTTTCGATGATACCGGGCTCGATGCCGCCCGAGCCATGGCCACCATTCCCGTGCTCGGCATTTGCGAAGCGGCGCTCGCCACCGCAGCCATCCTCGCTAAGCGCTTCACAGTCGTGACCACCACCGAGCGCTCCCGCGTGCCCATCGAGGAGCTGGCGCAGCGCTATGGCATGTCAGGGCGTGCCCGTATCCGCGCCGCCGACATTCCCGTGCTGGCGCTCGAGGATCCAGCCTCCGGCGCGCGCGAGCGGCTACGGGCGGAAATCGATCTCGCCATCAGCGAGGACAATGCCGAGGCCATCGTGCTGGGCTGCGCCGGGATGGCCGACCTGGCGCGGGCGCTGCAGGAGGAACTCGGCCTGCCGGTGATCGATGGCGTCGGCGCCGCGGTCAAACAGGCCGAAGCGCTAATCGCGCTGGGTCTGCGCACCAGCAAACGCGGCAGCTATGCCCCGCCCCTGCTCAAGCCCTACAAGGGCGAACTCAGCGCTTTCGCGCCACGAGGATAGGGGAGCGAGCCGGTCAGTCCAGCTCCTGCACCCCACCCCCCGAAACGGTCAGCACCTGCCCGCTGATCCATGACGCCGCGGGCGAACACAGAAACAGGGCCGCATAGGCGATGTCATCGACCTCCCCAAGCCGCCGGATCGGGGTGTGCTGCAGCATGGTCTGTTCGATCTCGGGCGTCAGTACGCTCGCCAGGGCCGCGGTCCTTGTCGCGCCGGGCGCAATGGCGTTGATCCGCACGCCCATTGACCCAAGATCAAAGGCGATATTGCGGGTCAAATGGTTGAGCGCGGCCTTGGAGGAGGCATAGGAGGCCATGCGCTGATTGCGGTTTTCGCCGGCCATGGACGAGATATTGAGCACCGCGCCATCCCCTGCCGCCGCCAGATGCGGCGCGGCCAGCTGGGTGAGCCGGAACGCCGAAAAGACGTTGAGTTCGTAGGCCCGGCGGAAATCCTCCATTGGCATGTCAAAGGGCTGGGGCCCGCCGCCTCCGGCATTATTGACGAGGATGGCGAGCTTGCCGAACTGGTCCAGTGCCGTGTGCACCAAAAGCTCGAGGTCATCGTCCCGGGTGACATCACAAGCCACCGCGACCGCCTTGCCCCCTGCAGTGTTGATTTCGGCGGCAGCCGCTCGGGCCGCCTCGGGCTTGCGGTCGCTGACCACGATGGCGGCCCCCGCACCGGCGAAGAGACGCGCAATGCCGAGCCCGATCCCGGAACCGGCGCCGGTCACCACCGCCACCTGCCCATCAAGGCGGAACTTGTTCGGGTCATACATGCTGTGCTCCCGTCGTCCTTTGCCAAACCCTAAGCCGTCGCGCCTTTCAGCTCTTGATATCGGTCAGGCCCGGGCTGGTATTGAAGGGGCGCGTGCTGTCCGGCGGACGCCTCGCGCGGTGGGCCGATCTGACAGGATGGATTCCGCTCCCCCGGCGAATTCCGCGTCACGGTAGATACTGGATCTGCAGGCCCCGGTGCAGCGTCGAGGGGGCCACCTGGGCGCGCACCTTGAACACCTCGGCGATCAGCGCCTCGGTCAAGACTGCATGTGCGAGGTTGAGGTCGTGCAGCGCCACGATCGTGGTGAGCGGCAGCCCGGCCACGAGGCGCAGGATATCGAGCTGGTGCTGGATATCGAGGTGGTTGGTGGGCTCATCGAGGATCAGATCGGTCGGCTCTTGCGCCAGCGCCCGCGCCAGCTGCACGCGTTGCCGCTCGCCGCCCGAAAGCGTGTGCCAGGGCTGGTGGCGCCGGTCGGCCAGCTCCACCCGCTGCAGGGATTGCTCGACAATGGCGTCGTCCGCTTGCGTCCAGGGCGACAGGGCAGAGCGATGCGGTGTGCGCCCCAGCCGCACCACATCGAGCACCGTCACATTGGCTTCGGTCGTGGCATGTTGCTCGACCACCGCTACGCGCTGCGCCAGCTGGCGGCGCCCCAAGCGGCCCAGCGGGGCGGCATCGAGGGTGATCTGGCCGCCTGCCGGCGTGCGCAAACCCGCCAGAAGTCGGATCAGCGATGATTTGCCCGAGCCATTGGGCCCGAGCAGGCCCAGCGTCATGCCGGGCTGCGCCTCGAGGGTGACGCCATCGACGATGATCTTGCTGCCAGCCTTCCAGCTGACGTCATGGGCGGCAATGCTCATCGCCCACCCCGCCCGCGATACAGGATGACGGCGAAAAACGGCACCCCGACCAGCGCGGTGACCACCCCGATCGGCAGCACCTGCTGGGGCAGGATGATGCGCGAAGCGGGCGACATGGGGAATGACGAGGCCCACAAAACCGATCGAGCCCACCATCGACACCATGGTCGCGGCCATGAGGGCGGTGAGCGCAAACAGCACCACCCGCACCTGCGCCACGGGCACGCCGAGCGAACGAGCCGCGTCATCTCCGAAGGTGAAGGCATCGAGCGCCCTCGCATAGCGCAGGCACACGACAAGCCCCGCGCCAACCACGCCTGCCGCAAGGCCCACATCGCTCCAGCGCACGCCGGCAAAACTGCCCAGCAGCCAGAACATGACGCTGCGCGCCTGTTCGGCATCGGCCGAAGTGCTGACAACATAGGAGGTCAGCGCATTGAACAATTGCGAAGCGGCGACACCGGCCAGGATCGTGCGCTCGGCGCTGCCCGCCGCGCCTCGTGCGAGGAGAATGACAAAGGCAAAGGCGGCCAGGGCTCCAGCAAAGGCGCCCAGCGGAATGGCGGCGCTACCCGCCCCCATGCCGAGCACGATGACGCAAACTGCCCCGGTCGAGGCGCCCGCCGAAACGCCCAGCACATAGGGTTCGGCCAGCGGATTGCGCAGCAGCGATTGCAGGATCGCGCCACACAGCGCCAGCCCCGCCCCGCAGGCGGCCGCCACCAGCGAGCGGCTGAGCCGATAGTCCCAGATTACGCTTTCCTGGATGCGGCTGATCTCGAACTGCGTCCAGCCCAGACGGTTGGTGATGGCCTGGAGCGTGGTGTGAAGCGAAATGGGCATTTCGCCAATCCCCACGCCCAGCGCCACGGCAAGGGGCAGCAGCAAGGCTGCCCCCCCGATCACCGATCCCCCCAGCCGCGCGCGGCGCCGCTGGGTCATCGCCATGGTCATTGCAGCAGGCCCTGGCTCTGCAGCGCCTCCGCCAGGGTTTCGAGCCCGCCTATGGTGCGCAGGGTCGGGTTCATTGCCTGCGCGTCGAGCAGCACCAGATGGTCCGCCTGCACGGCGCTAAGCTGGCTGACCATGGGGTCGGTTTGGAGAAACTCCATTTTGACGGCGGGGTCATCGGCCGGCCGGTTGCGCCGGTCCATCGTGCCCACGACGATCACGGTGGGGTCGGCCGCGGCAATGGCTTCCCAGCTCACCAGCGGCCAGTCTTCCTCGCTATCAACGATGTTGCGGGCGCCCAGCACCTCCATCATATAGGCCGAAGCGCCATTGCGGCCCGCGACCCATGCATCCCCGGCGATTTCCGGGCTCGAAAACCAGAACACCATGGAAAGGCCCGCCGCGCGCTTGCCCAGTTGCGCGCGCACGGCCGCTTCGCGGCTGCGCAGCTCGCTCACCAGTTCG
>JAQSXP010000098.1 GCA_029256605.1 Devosia sp.
TTCCGCTTGGGGCGCCTTGGGCACCTCCCCGATCGCCTGCAGGCGCGCCGACACGAACTGGATGGCACGATGCCGGATGGCGTAGCCATATTCCTTGGTATGAGCGGCATGGAAGCGCTCTTCGAGTTCGGGCAGGTCATCGGGGCCGATGCCGTCGCAATCGACCTTCACCTCAAAGTTCTGTCCGCGATAACGCGCATCGAGCACCCGCTTGAAGCGGCGATTGCCGCCTGGCACGCCTTCGCTGTCGAGCCAGGCTTCGCCTTCCGCCATCATGGCTTCAAAGAGGCCGATGACCTGCCCCAGGCTGTCGCGCGAGGCATCGGCGAAATAGCTGCGCACATAATCGGAACTGAGATCAGTGAGCAGCATGCCGCGGGCGCAGACAGTGCCCGGCTCGCGGGGGATGAGAATGCGGGGCAGTCCACATTCCACCGCCACTTCGGCGGCATGCAGAGGACCGGCTCCGCCAAAGGCGCAAAGGGCAAATTCGCCCATGTCATAGCCCTTTTCCACCGAAACCGAGCGGATGGCACGGCTCATATTGGCGTTGGCGATCTGGATAATACCAAGTGCCGCCGCCTCGAGCGACAAGCTAAGCGGAGTGGCGATGGCGTCGCGAATAGCGGTGCGGGCCGCTTCCAGGTCGATCTGCATGCGCCCGCCCAGCAGCGTATTGGCATCGAGCCGCCCGAGGCACAGATTGGCATCGGTGATGGTGGGCTCGGTGCCGCCCCGCCCGTAAGCCACCGGACCCGGCGCGGCGCCGGCCGAGCGTGGCCCGACCTTCATCGAGCCAGCATCGTCGATCGCGGCAATGGAGCCGCCGCCCGCGCCGATCACATGAATATCGAGCATCGGTGTCTTGACGGGATAGCCGGCCACCAGCCGCGCGCTGGTGAACAGAGGGGTGGCATCATCGATCAGCGAAACGTCGGTCGAGGTGCCGCCCACATCGAAGGTGATGAGGTTGGGAAGCCCGGCGATCCGCCCGATCTCAGCGGCCCCCACCACACCGGCGGCCGGACCTGAAACGCAGGTCCGGACCGGATTGGCATAGACCGTGTCCGCCGACATCAGCCCGCCATTGGAATGGATGGTATAGGGCTGCACGGGGATGCCGACATCACGCACCCGGTTGCGGAAGCGCTCGAGATACGCGCCCATTTTCGGGCCGACAAAGGCGTTGACCGCCACCGTGGACATCCGCTCGAACTCGCGGAACTCGGGCAGGATTTCTGAGGACAGGGTGACATAAGCATTGGGCAGCAATTGCTGCACAATAGCCTTGGCGCTTGCTTCATGCTGGGGCCGCCGATAGCTGTGCAGAAAGCAGATCGCCACGCTTTCCACCCCGAGTTCAGCCAGACGCAGCACTGCCGTGCGCAGCGAGGCCTCATCGAGTTCGGTCAGGATCTCGCCGTCAGGGCCGACGCGTTCGAGCACTTCGACGCGGCGGTCACGCGGGATCAGGACCGGGGGTTTCTCCACGCGATAGTCATAGATCGAGGGGCGCGCTTGGCGGCCCAGTTCGAGCACATCGCGAAAGCCCTTGGTGGTCACGAGACCCGTGCGCGCACCGCGCCGTTCGATGACGATATTGGTTGCCACCGTCGTCCCGTGGCCCAGATAGCTCACATTCTCCGGGGCAACCTTGTTGGCTTCGAGTACACCGCGAAGGCCTGTCTCGATAGCTTCCGAAGGGTCGTGCGGGGTGGAGGGAGTTTTGAAGAAGTGGATCTCCCCGCTCGCATCATTGAGCAGGGTGAAGTCGGTGAACGTGCCACCTACGTCGACACCAATACGGTACATGTAAGCCTATGCCGTTGCCAGAAAATCGCATCGGCGAGTGCCGACACTGCCGAATTTGTCATACAGTATACAATCAGGCAACAGGGCAAACGCCCGCTCGAGCAGACTACGGCGGCCCCAAGCTTTAGCGGGAGATGGAGACGGCAGCCTGCCGCTTGGTGCGGGCAATCAGCAGCATGTGGTTTTCGAGTGCAGTCTGGATTTGGACAAAGGCGGTGTCAGGCTTGGCAACCTCGGCCTTGATCCAGGCGAGAAACTCTTCGTGCTGCTTGGGAATCGCATCCAGGTCTTCATCGCGGAAGCGCTCGAAGTTGAAGACGATCAGCACATGGCGCGCGATGGTGTCCCAGAGCGTGCCAACGATGGGGTTTTCGGCTGCCTGACGGATCACCCGGTGGAACTCGAGATCGGCGATGAGGGAATTTCGCAGGCTCCCCGCCTTGGCTGAGGCGCGCATCTGCTCGATGCAGGGCTCCAGATCGGCGGGGCTCCCCTTGCCCTGCCGCCAGTTATCAATGGCATCGCGCAGCATGAAGCTTTCGAGGCTCAGGCGAACTTCCATGATCTGCTGCGTTACATCAGCGCCGAACGCGGCAACGCGATAGCCGCGATGCCCGCCACCGCTGATGATGCCTTGTGCATGCAGGACCTTGAGGGCTTCGCGGATGGGCACGCGGCTGACGCCGAGCTTTTCCACCAGCGTAGTTTCGACGATCCGCTCGCCGGGCGAAATGATCCGCGTGGCGATGGCCTCGGCAATGGAGTCGGCGACGCTTTCCGAGAGTGAAATGCGCTTGGGCTGGGGGAGGTCCAGCCGGACTGTATCGCCGTGCACGCTCATTCTCCGCAGTCGGTGCTGTTTCGGGAAACTAGTCCATGCACGAGTTTTGCAGCAGCACCAGAGGCTGCATTCCGCGCGATAGGGTTAGCGCTCCTACAACATTGTGCCGCGCTGACACAAGTTTGTCAGGCATCGGACGATTCCCCAAGCCCTCCAGAAGGTGCCGTGGCGCAGCTTATGAACGAGCCTTGGGCAGGTAGACGATGACCTCGACTTCCACCTGTACTTCGGGCGACCCCAGGCCGCCGATGATTATACCGCTATGGGGCGGGCGATGCTCGCCAAAGAACTTCTTGCGCTCGGCGGTAACTGCGGGTGCGTCAGCCCGGTCCGTGAGAAACACCATGATCTTGACCACGTCACGCGGGGTCGCGCCGATATGGGCAAGGATGCGTCCGATATTGCGGTATACCTGCGCTGCCTGTGCGCCCGCATCGCCAATGCCGACCCATTGCCCGGCTGCGTCCCGAGCTACCTGGCCGGCTACGAAGGCAAAGTCGCCTGCGATCGAGACATGCTCGTAGCTGGCGGCGGGGAACACATCGGGCGGGCTGGACAAGGTGATGGCATCGCTCATGGGCAGGCTCTCCGTTGCTTAACTTGTTATGCCCGTCCGGGTCATCGGTCCTGGGGAGCGCTGCGCCGCAAGCTCATTTGCCGACGATTTACGCAATCGAGCACTCCCGCCCACCTTAACAGCAAGGCAATACCGCCGTCTGTATATCTTCATCTTGTAATACAGTCTACAATTATGCAGATCCTGCCTGCTTCCATGCTCAGCAAGTATCCAAGCTAAAGGAACGCCTCTCCTCCTCCCCTGAAAGGACTTTGCATGCGTAAAACGGTTAGCCTATGCGCCCTCGCCTTGGCTGCGACTTGCCTGCCTGCCTTTGCTCAGCAAGACCCCGACACCCTGGTGGTCGCGCAGTCCGTCGATGTGGAATCGCTTGAGCCCGACATGCTCAACCAATCGGCCTCGCTCAATGTGGCCACGGCGCTATGGGGCACATTGCTCAGCATCACCCGCGAAGGTGAGATCGTACCTAACTTAGCAGAAAGCTTTGAGTGGAACGAAGCGGGCAATGAACTCAGCTTCAAGATCCGACCAGGCCTCAAATGCGAGGACGGGGAAACGCTTGACGCCGAGGACGTGGCCTATTCCTTTACCCGCGCGGCTGATCCGGCCAACAAGTTCATCGGCCATACTCCCGGGTTTGTTTATTCCTCGATCGGCTATGTGGGTGCGCGCGCCGAAGACGCGACCACTGCCGTGTTGCAGGTCAAGGGCTACTCCTCAACCGTACCCGGCATGGCTGCCCGCATCCTAATTCACTGCAAGGACAGCTACGAGAAAATGAGCGTGGAGGAAGCGGCCGGTTCCCCCGTCGCCTCAGGTCCCTACAAGCTCGTGGAATGGGTGCGCGCCGACCGCGTCGTGCTCACCCGCAACGAAAACTGGACCCTGGGAGAAGTGCCGTTCGAAAACGTAGTGTTCCGCGTCATTCCCGAATCCAGCACCCGCACCGCCGAGCTCCTGGCCGGACAGGTCGACATCGCGGTCAACATCCCGCCTGACCAGATGGAAACCATCAACAATTCAGGCCAGGCGCAGGTGGTGCCGGTGGCCGGCACCCGCCGCATGTTCGCGGGCTTCAATTTCTCGGGCGCTTTCGATGGCACCCCCGCAGGGGAAGCCTTCAAGAAGGTGGAAGTGCGCCGCGCCCTCAACATGGCTGTGGACGTTCCCACCATCTGCAAGCAATTGCTCAGCACCGATTGCGTGCGGGCCAATGGGCCAGCCAATCTGGGCAATCCTCAGGTCGAGCCCTATCCCTATGACCCCGACCAGGCCGAAGCCATGCTCGATGCCGCCGGCTATCCGCGTGGCGAGGATGGAGTGCGCTTCACCGTCCAGATGCAGGGCCCTCGCGGTCGCTTCCTGCAAGACGCCCAGGTGCAACAGGCAATCGCGCAATATCTCAGTGATGTAGGTGTCGAAACCACCAATGACCTGATGGACATGACGATATTCTCGCCCATGGCGCGCGAGCACCGCGCGGGTCCCATGTTCTTCATTGGTCAGGGCGGCGCAACCTGGAGTGCGATATACGACATGTCGCTGTTTCCCTCGCGCGATGCTCCGGTCAATACAGGCAACTGGTTCAACCAGGAGTGGCAAACACGCTGGGACAGCCTGTCGGGCCTACGTGATCCGGTCGAGGAACGTCGTATCGTCGACGAGATGCTCAAGATCTTCCATGACGATGCGCCTTGGATCTTTATGTACTTCCAGCCTGACTTCTATGGAGTGTCCAATCGCATAGACTGGCAGCCGCGTCGAGACGAGGCTCTCGATGTCTGGACTGCCAGCCTCAAGTAAGCTCTTCACTTAGGGGCCGAAGCGGGCGTCAGGGGCGAACAAACTGGCTTGCCCGCTTCACACCCCCGAGTATCGCCAGCGGGGCACATAATTGTTCTTCAGCCGCCAGCTGGAACACCAAAAACCAGCCATGGACCCAAGCGGAGCATGGGAGCACTCTGCGCGGCGTCGGGAAGAAAACATCCATTCAACTAGTTGAAACCGGGCGGGCTTGGGCGCAGTTTGCCTCACCAAATCCGGGCCTCAACAGGAACCGGCCAGCCAGGAGAAGAAGATGAAGCTCGCTAAAGTGCTTGTTGCTGTCGGTTTGATGGCGGTGGCCGCGCCGGTATGGGCGCAGACGGACCTCGATGCGGTCAAGCAGGCGGGTGCGCTGCGCATCGGCACCGAAGGCACCTATGCCCCCTTCACCTTCCATGACGCGAGCGGAGAACTGGTGGGCTTTGATGTCGAGATCGGCCGGGCCATCGCCGAGCATATTGGGGTCGAGCCGCAATTTGTGGAAGGTCCCTGGGACGGCCTCATCGCCGGCATCGACGCCAATCGCTATGACGTTGTCATCAACCAGGTCGGCATCAATGCCGAGCGGCAGGCCAAATACGACTTCTCCGAGCCCTATATCGCCTCCAAGGCCGTGCTGGTGGTGCGCGAGGACAATACCGACATCACGAGCTTCGAGGATCTCTCCGGCAAGCGCTCGGCCCAGACGCTGACCAGCAATTTCGGTAAGCTGGCGCAGCAATATGGCGCTGAGCTGGTGCCCACCGAAGGGTTCGACCAGTCGATCGCGCTCGTGACCCAGGGCCGTGCCGATGCCACCATCAATGACAGCCTCTCCTTTTACGACTTCAAGAAGCAGCAGCCCGATGCCGAAGTGAAGATCGTCGCCGAGGCCAAAGATGCCGATTTCTCTGGCGTGCTGCTGGCCAAGAACCGGCCCGAACTGCTGGCCGCCATCAATGCGGCCCTGGAGGAGATCAAGGCCGACGGCACCTATGCCGAAATTTCCCAGAAGTATTTCGGCGAAGACGTTTCCCAGTAAACTTTCTCCGATATTGTGTGAAAGGATCGGCCCGGTTTGGCCGGT
>JAQSXP010000099.1 GCA_029256605.1 Devosia sp.
GCGCCGAACGAGCCATGGTTGAGAAACGTCACATCCTCACGCAAGAGGAACTGACGGGCAAGATTGTCGGACACTTCAGCGGCCTTTCAGGGTCGGGTCGAGCGCATCGCGCAACCCGTCGCCAAAGAGCGAGGTCGCGAGCACGGTGATAGCCAGCGCAGCCGTCGGGAAGACCGCCAGATGCCAATAAAAGAACATGAAGTCGATGCCTTCATTGATCATCTGCCCCCAGGTTGGCGTGGGGGGCGGCACACCGACGCCGAGAAAGCTAAGGCTAGCCTCGAGCATCATGGCGAGCGGAATGGCGAGCACGAAACCAATGATGATCGGACCGATCGAGTTCGGGATCAGATGGCGGCGGATGATGTACCAGGGCGACGCGCCGAGTGCCTGGGCGGCCCGCACGAACTCCTTTTCGCGGAAGGATTTTACCTGAGCGCGAACCAGCAGGCACACCTGCACCCAGCCGAACAGGGCCGCAATGAAGATGATGGTGACGTAACCGCCGCGCGTCAAAGCGCCGAGCAGCAGCGCCGCCAGCAGCGGCGGTACCACTGAAAATACCTCGATGATGCGCATGATGATCCAATCGGTGCGGCCGCCGAAATAGCCCGCCAGCGCCCCAAGCGGGATGCCAACGAGGACGCTGAACAGGGCCGCCGTAAAGCCGATGGTCAGCGACACGCGGGCGCCATAGACGATGCGGGAATAAAAATCTCGGCCCAGATTATCCACGCCGAACCAGTGCCGCGCGGAGGGGAACGCCAGCGCCTCGGTGAGAAAGCTCTGCGCCTCCGGATCCGAAGGCGTAATCAGGGGGGCCAAGATCGCCATCAGGATCAGCAAAGATAGCACCGCGCCCCCAACGACCGCTGCCTTGTTGGACAGGAAGCGTCGCCAGGCGAACCAGAATGGAGGGCGGGTTTGGGCGATGGGGGCTGGTGCGATAAGCTCGCTCATTGCTCGCCTCCCACCCGGATCCGTGGATTTAGCAGCGCGTAGGCGATGTCCGACAAAAGATAGGCCAGACAATACATGAAGGTGATCAGCAGCATCAGCGCCATCTGCAGCGTGTAATCGCGCACCTCGATGGAGGACACGAAATAAGCGCCGAGCCCGGGCACGCGGAACATGGCCTCGACAAAGATCGAGCCGGTGGCGGTGCCGATGAACATGGGGAGGAACACCGTCACCAGCGGGATGGCCGAATTGCGCATCACATGCTGGAAGATGATGCGCCGCTCGCTCAGGCCTTTGGCGCGCAACACGGTGACAAAGGGGCGATTGAGCGTGTCGAGCACGGCCGAGCGCGTGTAGCGCGCATAAGTGGCCAGCGGAATGGCGGCATAGCACGCGATGGGCAGGATCCAGCGATTGGGATGCGGCCAGCCGCTGGCGGGCAGCCAGTTAAGCCAGACCGCAAAGATCAGGATCAACAGCATGGACGTGACAAAGACCGGAATGGTTAGCCCGAGCGTGGCCAGGGTCGAGGTGAGATAATCGATCCATGAATTGCGATTGAGCGCCGCGGCCAGGCCAAGAAGGATGCCGAGGGGCGCGCCGATGAGCACGCCCGCCCCGCCTAGAACCAGGCTCGGGATCCAGGCACGGGAGATAAGCTGGACCACGGTTTCACCGGGGCTCTGGAAGGGCACGCCGAAATCGAAATGCAGCACCCCCCACATGTAGTTGAGATATTGGATATGGAGTGGCTGATCGAGCCCCCACTGAGCCATCATCTTGGCGCGAACGGCCTCGGAAACCGGCATGTCATTGGCATCGAACGGCCCGCCGGGAACGGAGTGCATCATCAGGAAAATGATGATCGAGACGGCGAGGAAGGTGAAGGCAACCGAGAGGATGCGGCGAACGATATGGGCGAGCATCGCTGGTCTCCTCAGCTCGTGACGAACGCCTCGACCCGGTGGTCCGGGGCGATGGTAACCAGTTGCGGCTCGGCGCTCGGCGCGGCGCCGGTTTGAATGACGGTGTAGCGCGGTGTGCGCGAGCGAATATCGTCGGGCGTGAGAAAGGTGCGGAGCCGCCTGTCGCGCGGATTGGTGGCCGGGATCGCCTCCAGCAGGGACTGCGTATAGGGATGCTGCGGCTCGGCGAAGAGCCGCTCAGTCGACGCTGCCTCGACCACCCGGCCGCGATACATGACGACTACGCTGTCGGTCAGCGATTTAACGGTAGACAGGTCGTGGCTAATGAAGAGGATGGAAAGACCCAGCTGCGCCTGCAGGTCCTTGAGCAAATTGATGATCTGCGCCTTGACTGTGACGTCGAGCGCCGAGGTTGGCTCGTCGGCGACAAGCACGCTGGGTTCGAGGATCAGCGCGCGGGCAATGGCGACGCGCTGGCGCTGGCCGCCCGAGAGTTCATGGGGATAACGGCTGCCGAACGAACGGTTGAGACCAACGCGTTCGAGCCATCGGAGCGCCTTTTCGGTTTGCTCGCGCTGCGTGCCCAAGCCATGGATATGGAGCGGCTCGGCAACGATCTGGGAGAGCGTCATCATTGGATCAAGGGCCGAATAGCTGTCCTGGAAGACGATCTGCAGCCGCCGGCGGAACGGAATGAGCGCGGCCGCATCGAGCTTGGAAATATCGGTGCCATCAACGAGGATCTGCCCCCGTGTGGGTTCGGTGAGCCGCACCGCCATGAGCCCGGTGGTAGTCTTGCCCGAGCCGGATTCGCCAACCAGCGCTACGATGCGATTGCGCGGCAAGACCACATCCACCCCCTGCACCGCCTGGAATTCGCCATGCGTGACGCGAAAGCCGCGGCGGCGGCGGGTGCGGTAAGATTTGGCGAGGTCGCGCAGTTCGAGCGCCGGCGCGAGGGCATCGGGCTCGCCCTTTGATGGCTCGAAGCGCGAATTCAGGCTTGCAAGCAGCGCCTTGGTGTAGCTGTGCCGGGGTCGCTCGAAAATGTCGGCGACAGCGCCTTCTTCCATGATCTCGCCGCCATACATCACGACCACCCGGTCCACCGTTTCAGCGATGACCCCAAGATCGTGGGTGATCATGATCAGCGCCATGCCAAACTCGGCCTGTACCTTCTTGATGAGCTGCAGGATCTGCGCCTGGATCGTAACATCGAGCGCCGTTGTCGGCTCGTCGGCAATAAGCAGTTTCGGGCGGCAGGACAGCGCCATGGCGATCATGGCGCGCTGCAGCATGCCGCCCGACAATTGATGCGGATAGTAGGCAAGCACGTCGCTGGCGTTCTTGATCTCGACGCGCAAAAGCAACTGCTCGGCTTCCGCCAGGGCCTCCCGCTTGCCGACCCGGCGATGAGCCTCGATGGTCTCGGCGATCTGGTGACCGATGGTAAAGACCGGATCAAAGGCAGTCATCGGATCCTGGAAGATCATCGCAGCGGAGCGGCCGCGCAGCCGCGCCAGATCTTCCTTGTTGGCCTTGAGCACATCGACGCCATCGAGGCGCAGCGTGGCGGCTTCCACTTGCGCCGTCGTGGGCAATAAGCGCAGCAGCGCCGAGCAACTCACTGACTTGCCGGAGCCCGACTCACCGACAATCCCAACGCTTTCGCCTTCGGCAACGGTAAAGCTGACCCGGCGCACCGCGTCGACTCGACCGCCATATTGGCGAAAGCTGACGCGCAGATCATCGACTTCGACGAGAGGCATGAACTGGCCCTTGCTGATGCCGCTCCCCGGCCACAAGCCGGGAAGCGCGTTGGCGGGGCGACTACTGCTTGGTGATGTGGGTGAAGAAGTAGTGGCCAAGGCGATCGAGCTGGGTGAAGCCGAGCGAGTTGGGCTGGACGCCCTCGCCGGTCAGCTGGTCAGACACCACCGCAATGGTAACCGGGTGCACCAGTGGCACGATCAGGCCCTTGTCGATCATCAATTGTTCTGCGTCCGCGTAGAGCTGGTAGCGGGTGTCCCAATCGCTTTCGGAATCCGCCTTGGCGATGATCTCGTCATATTCCGGAATGATATAACCGTGCCGGCCGCCATTGAAGAAGATGCCGTAGAAGTTCGACGGATCGAGATAGTCGTATTCATAAGGGGCAATGAAGATGTTGTTCTTCTTGCCGCGCAGGCCATCCATCCATTCCGGTCCCGGCAGGGCACGGATATTGAGATTAATACCGAGGACCTCCTTGAATTCGGCCTGCAGATACTGCGCCATCGCCGGAATGATGGCGCCGTTGTAACCGCCCTCCTCGCGGTACCAGATCTCGACGTCCGGAAAACCTTCGCCATTGGGAAAACCGGCATCGGCGAGGAACTGCTTGGCCTTGTCGGGATCGAAGGTCGCCTCGGCGGCGATTTCGGGATTGTAGCCGGGATAGCCGGGCGGCAGGATGGAGCCCGCCGGGATAGCGATATCCTTGAGCACGGTCGAGGTCAGCTCGTCGCGGTCGACCGCGTAGTAGAAGGCGCGGCGAACATTGATGTCGTTGAACGGAGCGGCATCGAGATCGTAGGAAATATAGGAGGTGGCAAACACCGCATTCTTGCGGATGCCATCGGGATAGCGCTGGGCGGCCACCGGCACCTGTCCGGTATTGAGGAAGGAATAATCCGCATCGCCCGCAAGGAAAGCCGGCAGGCCCACTTCGGGCGCATTGAGGGTTGGATCAAGCTCGAGCCGATCGATCATCGGCGACCAGGGACCGGTATAGGTGTCGGATTTGGTCAGCACCACCGAGTTGTTCGACTTCTCCCAGCTCTCGATCTCGAACGGACCCGATGAGACAATGCTCGAAACATCGAGCGCCCAGTCATCGCCGAGTTCATCGACCTTATGCTTGGGCACGGGATACCAGAGGCTGGTGACGGAGGGGAAATATGGTTTTGGCGCCACAGTGGTGACTTCAATGGTGGCATCGTCGACCGCCTTGAGCCCAAGGGTGGCGACGTCCGCTGTGCCTTCGGTGACTTCCTTCCAACCCTTGATGCCGCCGGCAAAGTCCCAGTACCAGGCAAAGTCATAGCCGGAAGTCGCGGCCCGTTGCAGGGCAAAGACGAAGTCTTCGGCGGTCAGGGGCTCGCCATCGGACCAGACGAGGTTGGGGCGCAGTTTGAACGTCCAGGTGAGACCATCCTCGGACTGGCTCCAGCTCTCGGCCGCCATGGGCGTTAGTTCGAACTCCTTGTCGAAGGTCGCAATCGGCACCTGCAGCAATTCCGAGCCGGTGCCGCGATCATAAACCGTCTTCATGTAGTCCATATAGGTGCCGGCGGTATTGCCGCTCGGTGCCACCACGGCGGTTTGCGCCAGCGCCGGCGCGCACAGCGCCGTTGCCGCCACCATCATCCCCGCCACTCTCATAAGTGCATTCATAGAGCCCCCTCCTTCATGAAGAGCCAGATGGACGTCCCTCATGCACCGTCACGTGCGGGGCCCTGCCCGCCGGAACGGTCACTCTCTTGACGGCGGGCCTGGACCCGGCGCGGCGACGCTCGCTACTCCCCACATCGCCAAATGACATATGTCTGACAAATACGACTGGGATTGGCAAGGGCGTGGTCACTACGGCCGTGAAGGCACGGGCGCTTGCGGCGCGAGCCCTTCCGTTGACCGCTCGCTCTGCGGCGGCCAACCCAGCCGAGCAGAGCTCGCGCAGTTGAGCGTGCGACGCGCTTTGTCGCGTTGCAAATTGTGGCCGATGCCAGGTGGTGATCGGCCACGCCAGGGGGATATAGTCAGCTAGCGCGGGCAAATCCGCCGCCCTTATACAAGGTACCGTTGCGCAGGCTTTCCGGTCTGAGTTGCAGCAAACAGCGCATCACGGGCTGCTAAGTATTGGATCCAGAGATTGGCATTGTTCACCGAAGGCAAGGTGATGCTTTCGCCGCGATCGAGCCCCGTTAGCGCTGCATCCACCAGATTGTCTACGCTCATGATCAAATCCTCGGGGATCTGGTCGAGCGGCATGATCGTCCCGTCATATATTTCGGTGGCCACTCCTGCAGGCAGCACCGCCTGTACCCGGACATTTGTGTCTTTGAGCTCGGCCTGAAGGCCCTCGCTGAACACCAGGACATAGGCCTTGGAGGCGTTGTAGGCAGAGGTAATCGGGGTGGACGCGAAGGCCATGACCGATCCGATATTGATGATAGTCCCACGATTGCG
>JAQSXP010000100.1 GCA_029256605.1 Devosia sp.
ACCACGATCTTCTGGTTGGGGATGATGATCATCGCGACATTGGCGGCCATGATCGAGGCGGTGAACGCGCCCATATGCAGCATCGCCGCCCGGCCGGTGAAGATCTGCGTATAGCCCCAGGCCATGGCGGTGAGGATCGCAAACAGCACCAGCATTAGCCCGTTCTGCGATTCACCCAGTGGCGATTTGCAGAGCCGGTTGTAGACCACAAAGCCCAGCACGATGGAGCCCATGGACAGCAGGATCGCTCCCCAGGCCGGCACATCGAGCACATTGCGATCAACCAGATACAGGTCGGCACCGACATAATAGATCAGCACCAGCAGCATGAAGCCGGACAGCCACGTCCAGTAGCTCTCCCATTTGAACCAGGTCAGGTGCTCGGGCAGAAAGTCGGGCGCCACCAGATATTTCTGGATGTGATAAAAACCCCCGCCATGCACCTGCCATTCCTCGCCATGCGCCAGCGGCGGCAGGCTCGGCGTCTTGCGCAACCCAAGGTCGAGCGCAATGAAATAGAACGACGAGCCGATCCAGGCGATTGCCGTGACCACGTGCAGCCAGCGCACCGCAAACATCAGCCATTCATAGGCAATCGCATAATCCGGCATTTTTCGTCCCTTCAATCCAGCCCTGGCGGCATGCTGGCTTGTTCAGCCACCGCGACCGGGGCGCCAGCCCTCCCTCCCCTTGAGGGGAGGGTCGGGGTGGGGGTCCCTCGGTGACGCTCCGCCTCACCTCCCCCACCCGCAGCCGCTCAGCAAAAGGGGCAGGCCGAAACCCGCCCCTGCCAATTTGATTCGAACCCCAGCTTATGCCGGCTGTTCGACGCCTTCCACATACCAGTCCATGCTGAGCAGCTCGGCATCGGTCATGGTGACGCCGGCCGGCACGCGCTCGGTGCCGGTATTGTCCTTGATGGGGCCGGTGAAGATGTGGAACGAGCCATCGATCTGGCCGGTGCGCACGGCCTCGGCCGCTGCCTTGACCTCTTCGGTGACCTTGGGGCCGTAGGGACCCATCTGCACCACGTCTTCCTTGAGGCCTTCCCAGGTGTCGCGGGGAGTCCAGGTGCCGTCGATCACGGCTTGGGCCGAAGCCACATAGCGCGGGCCCCAATGATCGATGATCGAGGTCAGCTGCGTCTCCGGTGCAAAGGCGCTCATATCGGCGCCCTGGCCGAACCCGCCGATGATGCCGCGTTCCTGCGCCACCTGCAGCGCGGCCGGGCCGTCGGTGTGCTGGGCAATGATATCGACGCCCTGGTCGATCAGCGCACGGGCGGCGTCGGCTTCCTTGGCCGGATCGTTCCAGGTCGAGATATAAACCGGCTTGACCGTGATCTCGGGATTGATCTTGCGGGCCGAGAGCGCCAGCGCATTGATGCCCATCACAACTTCGGGGATCGGGAACGAGCCGATATAGGCGAGCTTGCCAGTCTGCGAGAGGTGGCCGGCAATGGTGCCGCAAACGGCGCGGCCTTCATAGAAGCGCGCATTGTAGAGGCCGACATTGTCCGCCTTCTGGTAGCCCGTGGCATGCTCGAACTTCACGTCGGGGAACTGCTGGGCGACCTTGATCACCGAGTCGCCAAAGCCAAAGCTCGTGGCAAAGATCAGCTTGTTGCCCTGCTGGGCCAATTCGCGCAGCACGCGCTCGCAGTCCGGACCCTCGGGCACGTTCTCGACATAGGTGGTCTCGACCGCATCACCCAGCTGCTCTTCGAGGAAGATGCGGCCCTGGTTATGGGCATAGTTGTAGCCATTGTCGTTGATCGAGCCGACATAGATGAAGCCGACCTTGAGTGGCTCGCTCTGGGCGAACGCCCGGGAGCCCAGAAGCGGCAGCGCGGCGGCGGCGGCCCCGGCCTTGAGGATGGTGCGGCGGTTAATGGTCATGTGTCTCTCCTGATGGTCTTGTTCATTGAGGTCGTTGCCCCAGGCCTCAATTTGTGGGCAGAAACGGCTTGCCAAGGCACGCCGGAGCATTGGTGGATGCATCACGCCGGATCGAGATCAAAACCAGCACGATGATGGTGGCGAGATATGGCAGGGCCGCCCAGAGTTCGGACGGAATGGCCGAGAGCGGCCCGCCGCCCGCCTTGGCATAAAGCTCCATGGTCATTACCAGACCAAAGAGATACGCCCCGCCCAGCAACCGGAACGGGCGCCAGGACGCGAACACCACCAGCGCCACGGCGATCCAGCCGCGCCCTGCGGTCATCCGTTCGGCCCATTGTGGGGTCAGCAACAGCGGGAAGCACGCCCCGGCAATACCCGCCATCGCGCCGCCGAACAATACGGCGAGATAGCGCACGAGCTTGACGCTGTAGCCGATGGAATGGGCCGAAAGGTCGTTCTCGCCCACCGCCCGCAGGATCAGCCCGGGCCGGGTTTTCTCGAGGAAATACCAGACCGCAAACACCATGAAGAACGAAAAATACACCGGCGCCGAATAGCCGAACACCACGCGCAAGACCGGATGGCTGGCAAGCTCGGCGGGAAACAGCGGCCCCATCAGCTGAATGGGCCGGGCGGAAAACGGCGCGCCGGCCAGCGCCGAAAAGCCCGTGCCGAAAATGGTCAGCGCCAGCCCGGTCGCGGTCTGGTTGGCCGAGAGGCTCAACGTCAAAAAGCCAAAGATGATCGAGGTCGCCGCGCCCGCCATCGCCCCGCAAAGCAGCGCAAAATAGGGATTGCCCGTATAGAACTGCCCCGCAAAGCCGGCGATGGCGCCCACCAGCATCATGCCTTCGACGCCGAGATTGAGCACCCCCGACTTTTCCACCACGAGCTCGCCCAGCGCGGCCAAGAGGATCGGGGTCGCCGCAAACACCAGCGTGACGATGATGGGAATGATGATTTCCATTACGCCGTCCCCGGCGCCGCGGCGCCATGAACCCGGCGCACGCGATAGCGCACCAGCAGGTCACCACCCAGGAGGAAGAACAGCACCATGGCCTGGAAAATGCCCGTGGCGGCATTGGGCAGCCCGATCGTCGTTTGCGCCACTTCCCCGCCCACAAAGGTGATGGCCATCACGAGCCCGGCAAAGATCACCCCGAGCGGGTTCAGCCGGCCGAGAAAGGCCACGATAATCGCGGTAAACCCGTAATTGGTGGGAAATCCCGGCACCATGCGCTGGAATGGACCAGCCACTTCCAGAACGCCCGCCAGCCCCGCAAGCCCGCCCGACACCAGCATGGCCAGCCAGATGGTCTTGTTCTCGGAAAAACCGCCATAGCGCGCCGCATGAGGCGCCGTACCCACCACCCGCATCTGGTAGCCGAACACCGATCGAGACATGATGAACCACGCGACAAGCGCCACCAGCACCGCGATCGGCACACCCAGATGCACGATCGTGCCTGGCAGGATGGTGGGCAGCCGCGCCGCCTCGGCAAACAGCCGCGTCTGGGGGAAACCCATGCCCATCGGGTCCTTCCAGGGCGCCCGGATCAGGTAATAGATCAGCTGCACCGAGGCATAGGTCAGCATCAGCGAGGTCAGGATCTCGTTGACGTTGAGGCGCGTGCGCAGCAGCGCCGGAATGGCCGCGTAAGCCATGCCCCCGAGCACCCCAGCGAGCACCATGAGCGGCAAGATCCAGGGCCCGTTCAGGCCATGCGTCGCCAGCGCCACCCAGGTGCCGGCCAACCCGCCCACCACATATTGCCCTTCGGCGCCGATATTCCAGACATTGGCGCGGTAGGCGATGGAAAGCCCCACCCCAATAATGATCAGCGGCGCGGCCTTAACCCCCAGATCCTGCCATTTGTAGGAATTGGTCAGCGGCGTGAGGAAAATCTCGCGCACCGCCCCGATCCCGTCATAGCCGATCAGCGAAAAGATGATCGCGCCCACCACCATGGTCAGCACCACTGCCGCCACCGGCGTCAGATAGCGCATGAGCTGGCTGGGCTCGCGCCGTTTTTCAAGCCGGAACAGCATTGCTTGCCTCCGTGGCGCCATGGACCCCGCCCATCAGCAAGCCGATTTCTTCCACACTCACCTCGCCCACCGGCCGCGCCGCCGAGAGGCGGCCAAGATTGATCACCGCCAGCGTGTCGCACAGCGCCAGTAGCTCATCGAGATCCTGGCTGATCACGACGATGGCCGAGCCTTCGGCGGCCAGGTCCACCAGCGCCTGGTGGATGGCCGCGGCGGCCCCGGCATCGACGCCCCAGGTCGGCTGGCTGACCACCAGCACGCTCGGGCGCTGCAGGATTTCGCGCCCCATGATGTATTTCTGCAGATTGCCCCCCGAGAGCGATCCTGCCATCGAGCCCGGGCCCAGCGCCTTGACGGCAAAATCGGCGATCACCTTGCCCGTATAGGTCTTGGCCGCGCCCGAATTGATGAGGCCCAGCATCACCATGCCGAGCCGGTCGCGCGCCGTCAGCACCGAATTGTCTGCCAGCGAGAACTCGCCCACAGCCGCATGGCCATTGCGCTCTTCAGGCACGGCACACAGCCCGCGCTTGCGCCGGCCAGTGGTGTTGAGCAGCCCCAACGGATAGCCATCCAGCGTAATGGCTTCCTTGTCATCGCCCAGGATTTCCCCGCTCAGCGCATCGAGCAGGGCGTTCTGCCCATTGCCCGCAACCCCGGCAATGCCAAAGATTTCGCCCGCCCGCACGGTAAAGCTCACATCATTGACGGGCACATCGAAATGGCCGGTCTTGTGGGTCGAAAGCCGCGACACGACCAGCTTGGGCGCGCCCAGCTGCCGCCCCTTGGCCCGCACGATATCGCGCAAGCCCGTGCCGATCATCTTTTCGGCCATGGAGCGCGAGGTTTCTTGCTTGGGGTCGCAGGTATCCACGAGCTTGCCGCCCCGCAGGATCGTCGCCGTATCGCACAGCGCCTTGATCTCATCAAGCTTGTGGGAAATGTAGAGGATCGAGCAGCCCTGCGCCGCCAGCTTGCGCAGCACTTCAAAAAGCTGCTCCACTTCCTGCGGCGTCAAAACCGAAGTGGGCTCGTCCATGATCAAGAGCTTGGGGTCGAGCAAGAGCGCGCGCACGATCTCGATGCGCTGCCGCTCCCCCACCGACAAGGTCGCGACCGTCCGGTGCGGATCGAGCAGCAGCCCGTAGGTGTGCATCACCTCGCGGATACGCGCCTCGAGCTCGCGCGACTTGAGCGAGCCATCCATGCCCAGCGCAATGTTTTCGAGCACGGTCAGCGCTTCAAACAGGGAGAAGTGCTGGAACACCATGCCGATGCCCAGCTTGCGGGCGGCCTTTGGATTGGTGATCACCACCGGCTCGCCATTCCAGCGGATTTCGCCGGCATCGGGCTGCATGATCCCATAGATCATCTTGACCAGCGTCGACTTGCCGGCCCCGTTCTCGCCCAGCAACGCATGGATTTCGCCCGGCTTAACGCCAAAGGAGATATTGTCATTGGCAAGAACGCCGGGAAACTGCTTGGTGATCCCGGTCAATTGCAGTCGCAACGGCATGCTAGCGTCCATCCACGGCCCTCAGTTCCCTGGCGCCCTGTACATGCCCAATGTCAGCTTCCCGCCGACCAATCTGAACCATAATTTCTGCCGCCGCCAGTGCCGCAATGACTTCGGGGCGCTTATCCCCAAGCCCTTGGCGGCCAATAGGTGAAACCAGCCGCTGGAGGGCCGCAGGGTCCCCTCCTTCGGCGCGAAACCAGCTGCTGAACCGGGCGCGCTTGGTCGCCGATCCCACCATGCCGATATAAGGACTATCCGCTCGCTCCAGCGCTTCCTTGGCGAGCAGGAAATCGAGCGCATGATCATGGGTCAGAACCACAAAACTGCTGCCCGGCGGCGCCGACCGGATCGCCGCTTCCGGCAGTGGCGTCAGCCGCGCCTCGACGCCTGCCGGCAAGCCAACCAGCTCGCTTGCCCGCGTATCCACCACATGTGCCTGCACCGGCAACAGCGCCAGCGCCTGGGCCAATGCACGCCCTACATGACCGGCACCAAACACAAAGACATGCGGCAACGCCCGATCTTCCGCCGCCACCCGTTCGAGCAGGGCTTCGCGCAGGGCGGCATCGGCATAGCGCAACTGCACCCCGACACGGCCGCCGCAACATTGCCCGATCTCGGGCCC
>JAQSXP010000101.1 GCA_029256605.1 Devosia sp.
TGGAGCCGCCAATTGGCGATGCCCGCCACGATGGCCGAGGTGTTGAGCTTGGCGCCATACAAAAAGAACAGCAGCATCACGGCGTAGTAGGACGCTTGGGACACCACTTCCGCCCCCAGCCCCCGCGCGGGCAACAGGGTGGCAAGAACCACCATGCCGAGGAGCAGCACCATGTACAAGTCGATGCCGAGGCTCTTGAGTCGTGCGGAAAATGCCATTGAAGTCGCCAGATAAGGTTAGGCGCCGGAGCGCAGAAAAACGAAGGTTTGGGGTTAGGCAGGCTCGAAGCTCGAAACATGATTGAGCGCGATGACCCAGCGCCCGTCGCGCTTGCGCATCAGCCTGGTGTTGATGCCCTGCTGTGCCTCGCGCGGGCGCGACAGGCGGTATGAACTGACCAGCTGGGCCGCATCAGGCGCGAGCATTTCGATACGAATGTCGGAGAACTCGAGCTCGCCGCGCATCTCGGGGGCTGAACCATAGTCCGCGATGTAGTGATCCAGTGTCGCCTGCCAGTCGCGCTGCACCCGCCCGCGCGAAACGAAGATCACGTCCGGATTGGCAAAGCCGGCCATATAGCCGTGGAAATCCCCACGATTCCAGGCGGCCTGCATATCGGCGATCACAGTGCGGATGGCGGTTTCATCGTCAAAATAGGGCATTGCGGGCTCTTGTTCAGGCCGGAGAGAAGGTGGGTTTGCTGGTTGCACTGTCCTGGATTTGGCGGCGGATCAGCACTTCCTGCGCTGCCGAAACCAGATGGCGCCGCAGGGCGGTTTCCGCCGCGCGTCCATCCTGATCCAGGATGGCATCGACGATCTGCTGGTGCTCGATGCAGGAGCGCTTGAGCCGGCCGGTATCCTTGAGCTGATACTTGCGGAAGGGAGCGAGTTTGACGCGCAGGGCCTGGGCTATCGCAGCCAGATCGCTGTTGTGGCTGCCCTGGAACAACAACTCATGGAACGCGGCATTGGCCGTGTCATAGCCGCCATGGTCGCCCGCTTCAGCCAGCGCATTCATCTGCTGGTGCAGGCGTTCGAGTTCGGCGCGCTCGCTCATGGTCATGCGCTGGGACGAGAGGCGGCCGCAGGTGGCTTCCATCTCGGCCATGGCCTCGAACATCTGGTCGATGCGCTCGGCCGAAATCTGCACCACCAGCACACCCTTGTAGGGCACGCGCTCGGCCAGCGAGCGGCCGCACAAAATGTGAAGCGCTTCGCGGACCGGGGTGCGCGAAATGCCGAATCGCTCGGCAATCGAAGTCTCATCGAGACGGGATCCCGCCGGAATAATTCCGGCGATGATTTCCTCCTCCAGCTCCTCGGCCACCACATGGCTGTGGACTTTGCGCGTCTCCAGCATCGTGCTTCTTCCCTTCGCAGGCCCTGCGCCCTGCGGCGCGCTTTGCATCTGATGAATTATGCAACAGCCTTGCAATGTGCGCAAACAATATACACTATGCAGCACTGTTCTACGAAAGTGGGGACTGTGCAGCTGCGTCGTATACAATACTCACAGCTGCGACGGTTCTTGTCCACAGCGACCGGGAACGCACTGAAGAGCCGAGGGGAAAAGATGAGTTTCACGACACGTCCGGAGCTGCGCGGAACCTTTGGGGCTGTATCGTCCACCCATTGGCTCGCCTCGGCCACGGGTATGGCGATCCTCGAAAAGGGGCACACCGCCTTTGACGCGGCTGTTGCGACCGGCTTCGTGCTGCAGATCGTGGAGCCGCACCTCAATGGCCCGGCCGGCGAAGTGCCGATTCTGGTGACCCCGGCCGGCGCATCCGAGCCCATCGTGATTTCGGGGCAAGGCCCCTCTCCCGCCAAGGCAACTCTTGCCTATTTCCGCCAGCTGGGGCTGACGGTAGTCCCGGGCACGGGCCTGCTGCCCGCCTGTGTGCCGGGTGCATTCGGCGCCTGGCTGACGCTGCTGCGCGATTTCGGCACCGCCGAGCTCGAGGACGTGCTGGCGCCCGCCATTTATTACGCCGCGAACGGCCACCCGTTGGTGCCGCGCATTGCCAACACCATCGCCTCCATGCGCGAACTGTTCACCACCCACTGGCCAACCTCGGCGGAACTCTACCTGCCGGACGGCGTGGCGCCGCAGGCGGGCAAGCTGTTCCGCAACCCGCAAGTGGCGGCGCTTTATACCCGCATCCTGGAGGATGCCAGCAAGGCGCCAACGCGCGAAGCGCGCATCAATGCGGCGCTCGATTTCTGGTACAAGGGTCCGGTTGCCGAGCAGATCGACCAGTTCTGTGCCAGCCAAGATGTGTGGGACGTTTCGGGCACCGCCCATAAGGGCCTGCTCTCCGCCGACGACATGGCCAACTGGACGCCGCAGATCGAAAAGCCGGTTTCGGTTACCTATGGCGACTACCAAGTGTTCAAATGCGGGGCCTGGTCGCAGGGGCCGGTGCTGCTCCAGATGCTGCAGCTGCTCAAGGGCACGGGCATCGACAAAGTCGACACGCTCGGTCCCGACTTCGTGCATCTGGTGGTGGAAAGCGCCAAGCTCGCCATGGCCGACCGCGAAGCCTGGTATGGCGACAGCCCCGATGTGCCGCTGACTGCGCTGCTCTCCGATGCCTATGCCGATGAGCGCCGCCAGCTGATCGGCGACACGGCCTCAATGGAGGTCCGTCCGGGTTCCCCCGAGGGGCGCAATTCAGCCCTGCCGCCGCTGCGCCCTGTGGGCACGATCCCCCAGCCGGGCATCGGCGGTGGCGAGCCGACCGTCGCGCGCGATGTGCTGCTGCCCACCGACAAGCAGGGCGAACCCGCCCTCACCCGCGATGGCGCCCAACGCGGCGACACCGTGCAGGTGAGCACGGTGGATCGCTGGGGCAACATGGTTTCCGCCACGCCATCGGGAGGCTGGCTGCAGTCGAGCCCGGTTATTCCAGGTCTGGGCTTTGGCCTCACCACACGCGGACAGATGTTCTGGCTCGATGAGGGTCTCAATTCCAGCATGGCGCCGGGTGTGCGGCCACGCACGACGCTCACGCCTTCCATGGTGTTCCGCGACGGCGTTCCTTATCTCGCCTTCGGCACTCCTGGCGGCGACCAGCAGGATCAGTGGCAGCTCATCATGCTGCTGCGCCACATCCATGGCGGCATGAACCTGCAGGAAGCTATCGACGCGCCCAGCTTCCATACCGACCATCTGCCCAGCTCCTTCTGGCCACGCGAGATCAGCCTTGGCGCCGTGACCCTCGAGTCGCGCTATTCGGCCGAAACCCAGGCGGAACTGGAGCGGCGCGGTCACAAGATCACCTTGGGCGACGCCTGGTCCGAAGGCCGGCTCAGCGCCGTGGCCCGGGAGATGGACGGCACGACGCAACTCATCAAGGCGGCAGCCAATCCGAGGGGAATGCAGGGCTACGCAATCGCCCGCTAGCCGCCAATTGCAACCAGTGGAGACAAGACACCAATGACACTAAAGCCCTTACACATCGCCCTGATGGCGAGCCTTGCCCTGACGGGCATCGCTGCTGCGCCGGCCCAGGCACAGTCTGTGCTCAATATCGGCCTGCAGGATGATCCTGACACCCTCGATCCGGCGACCAACTGGAGCTTTGTGGGCCGCCACGTGCTGCAGTCGCTGTGCGACAAGATCGTCGACATCGACGCGCAGGGCCAGATCGCGCCTATGCTGGCCACCAGCTGGGAATGGAATGCCGACAGCACTGCGCTGACCCTCACCATCCGCGAAGACGCTACCTTCCACGATGGCGAAAAGGTCGATGCCGAAGCGATCAAGTACAATCTCGATCGCGCACTGACCATGGAAGCCTCGCGCCGCAAGTCCGAGATCAGCAGCATTGCCAGCATCGACGTGCTGGGCCCCTACCAAGTCCAGATCAATCTGAGCGAGCCATCAGTGCCGCTGCTGGCCGCGCTGACCGACCGCGCGGGCATGATCATCAGCCCTAAGGCCGGCGAAGAGTTGGGTGAGAACTTCACCAACAGCCCTGTCTGCTCGGGCCCCTACAAGTTCGTTGAACACATTGCCCAGGACCGCATCGTCCTCGAAAAGTTCGCCGAATACCACGACGCCGACAACTACCACTTCGACCGCCTGGTCTATCGTGGCATGCCCGATGGCAATGTGCGCCTGCTCAACCTGCGCTCGGGCCAGATGGATCTGATCGAGCGTCTTGCCGCCACCGACGTTCCAGCCGTCCAAAGCGAAAGCAACCTCGCCGTCGCTCCCGTCGTGGGTCTGGGCTATTACGGCGTGACCTTCAACATTGACGGCTCGGGCGCCGACCTCGACGCCGGCAAGCAGGCCGCTGTGCGCGAAGCCTTCAGCCTCGCCATTGACCGCGACGCTATCAATCAGGTGGTGTTTGAAGGTCAGTTCACCACGGGCAACCAGCCCTTCCCGCCCAGCAGCCCCTATTACGACCAGAACTACCCCATCCCCGCTCGCGACCTTGACGCTGCCCGCGCCAAGATGGCCGAAGCCGGCGTGAGCTCGGTCGATGTGGAATTGCTGGTGCCGACCGACGCCGAGCGTCAGCAGGTCGCCCAGATTATCCAGGCCATGGTTGGTGAAGTTGGCATCAATGTCGAAATCAAGCCGACCGAGCTGATGACCTTGCTCGACATCGCCCGCGAAGGCGCCTTCGAAGCTCACCTCGTGGGCTGGAGCGGCCGCGTCGATCCGGACCTCAACATCACGCCCATGCTCGCTTGCGGTGCGGCCGGCAATGATGCGCACTACTGCAACGAGGAACTGGACGCGATCATGACCGAAGCGCGCGCCGTCGGGGACACCGAAACGCGCAAGGCCAAATACGCCCAGGCCATCGAGATCCTGCTGCGCGATCTGCCGATCGTCTATCTCTATCACTCGCAGTGGATCTTCGCCCACAACGCCAATCTGTCCGGCTTCCAGCCCTTCCCCGACGGCATCATCCGTCTGGGCGGCGTCAGCCGGCAGGACTAAGCAACAGGCATTACCGCTGCAATGAGCACGCCCACACCGCTTCAAACCCTGTCAGCCCGCCCAGAAGAAAGGGCTGACCTTGCCGCCAACCCGGTTCTCGAGGTCAACGATCTGCGCGTCGTTTTCGCCGGCGAAGATCGCACCGTAACCGCGGTTGATGGCGTGAGCTTTGCCGTCCGTAAGGGCCGCACGCTCGCCATCGTGGGTGAGTCAGGCAGCGGCAAGAGCGTGACCTCGCTGGCGGTAATGCGCCTCCTGCCTGAAGACAGCGCCCGTATCTCGGGCGCTGTCAATTTCGCGGGCCGCGAACTCCTGGGCGAACCGCACGGCACCATTCGCGATCTGCGCGGCAATCGCCTCGCCATGATCTTTCAGGAGCCGATGACCTCGCTGAACCCCTCCTATACGATTGGCGACCAGATCAGCGAAGCCATCCTGCGCCACCGCAAAGTGTCCAAACAGGCAGCTGCGGAACGCACGATCGAGATGCTGCGCCTTGTGCGCATCCCCTCCCCCGAAACCCGTTACCACCAATATCCGCACAATCTTTCCGGCGGCATGCGCCAGCGCGTGATGATCGCCATGGCTCTGGCCTGCGATCCCGAACTGCTGATCGCCGACGAACCCACCACCGCGCTCGACGTGACCATCCAGGCGCAGGTGCTCGAACTGATGGGCGAGCTGCAGGAAAAAACCGGCACCGCCATCATCCTCATCACCCATGATTTGGGCGTTGTGGCCGAAGCCTGCGACGACGTGATCGTCATGTATGCCGGCCAGGTGGTCGAGCAATGCTCGGTCGAGCAGCTCTTCGCCTTTCCCGAACACCCTTATACCGTTGGCCTTCTCGGCTCCCTGCCCCGGCTTGACGGCAAGCGCGAGCGCCTGACCGCAATCAGCGGCACGGTGCCCGATATGGCAAATCCACCGAGCGGCTGCCGCTTCCGCGCCCGCTGCCCCTTCAGCATCGACAAATGCGCCGAGATGCCGGACCTGCTGGAAGTCTCGCCTGGCCATTTCAGCCGCTGCTGGCGCACTCCGCTGGAGAACCTCGTCCCATGACCGCCTCCACCGTTTCAGCCCAGACTGCGCCGGCCG
>JAQSXP010000102.1 GCA_029256605.1 Devosia sp.
ATTGTACGCTCAAGCAATCCTCCCGGCCGCTGCGATCCTGCGACCGCTTTTTCAGCGTTCTGTTTCGGCGGCGCGTGTTCGCGCGGCAATAAAGGCTTCCACCTGGTCCTGGTCGTTGGGCAGCACGGCCAGCCGCTCCTCGCGGCTATGCAGGTCAGCCAGCCAGGTCGGCAGCGCCGGATCGACACCGGACGCCGCCGCAACGGCTGCCGGGAATTTGGCCGGGTGAGCCGTGGCCAGCGTGATCATCGGCACCGCCGCTGGCAGGAACTGGCGCGCAACATGCACGCCCACCGCCGTATGCGGATCGAGCAGATAGGCCGACGATTTCATGGTCTGGGCAATGGTGGCGCTGGTCTGCACCTCGTCGGTAGTGCCGGCGGCAAAATCCCTGCGGATCTTGGCCAGCGCCCCTTCGGGCAAGTTAAAGCCACCCGATTGCTTGAGCCCATCCATCATCCGCACCACGGCGCTGGGGTCGCGGTCGACAGCCTCGAACAGCAGGCGCTCGAAATTGGAGGAAATCTGGATATCCATCGAGGGGCTGAGCGTTGGCACCACGCCATCGGTCTGGTAGCGCCCGGTATCGAGGGCGCGGCGCAGGATGTCGTTGCTATTGGTGGCCACGATCAGCTTGTCGATGGGCAGACCCATGGCCCGGGCGCAGTAGCCGGCAAAGATATCGCCGAAATTGCCCGTTGGCACGGTGAAGCTGACCGGACGATGCGGGCTCCCGAGGCTCACAGCCGCCGTGAAATAATAGACAATCTGCGCAACGATCCGGCCCCAGTTGATGGAGTTCACCCCGGAGAGGTGAACCCGGTCGCGGAAGCGGGCGTGATTGAACATCGCCTTGACGCTGTTCTGGCAGTCGTCAAACGTGCCTTCGAGTGCAATATTGTGCACATTGGCGTCGAGCACCGTCGTCATCTGCAGCCGCTGCACCGGCGAGGTGCGACCGCGGGGATGCAGGATGAAGATGTCGGTGGTGTCGCGACCGCGGAAGGCCTCGATGGCGGCCGACCCCGTATCGCCTGACGTGGCGCCTACAATCGTGGCCCGCAGCCCGCGCTGCTGCAGGATATAGTCCATCACCCGGCTGAGGAACTGCATGGCCACGTCCTTGAAGGCGAGCGTGGGGCCATGAAACAGTTCGAGCACGAAGTGGTTGGGTTCGAGCTCAACCAGCGGCGCTACCGAGGGGTGGCGGAACACTCCATAGGCTTCATCGATGATGGTCTTGAGCGTGGCCGCGGGAATGTCATCGCCAACAAAGCGGCTGATGATGGCGAAAGCGACTTCCGGATAGGGCTTGCCGGCAAAGCCCGCGATTTCAGCGGCAGAAATCTGCGGCCATTCGCGCGGGACATAAAGACCGCCATCGGACGCCAGGCCGGCCAGCACGGCATCGGCGAAACCCAGCACGGGCGCCTGGCCGCGCGTAGAAACAAACTGCATCGAACGCAAGTGCCTTTCGAGATTTGCTGCAACCTAGTCAAACGAGCCGCGAACCGCAAGGCAGCATCACCCACAGCTTACGCCTGAGGTCGCCGCCGGCGCTGCGACCAGAGCCAGGCCACCAGCATCACCGGGGCGACGATCGCAAAGCCGTACCAGGTATAAGCATAGCCCAGATGGTTGTTGGGGAACTCGACGATGGTTTCGCCGCCCTGCGGCAGCGTTCCCGGCTCGCCTGCAGCCATATCCACATAGAAGGGCGCGATCGGCGCTAAGGAGGGATCAACCATTGCCGCAAGGCGCTCGGGATCGCGCACCCATTCCACCCGGCTGGAGGTATCGGGCTCGGGCACCAGCCAGCCCGCCTTCTCACCGGGACGGAAGAGGCCGGTGATGGTCACCGGCACGCCCATCCCCTCGCTGTCGGCCTGGGCGGCTTCGCGGTATTGCTCGGGCACAAAGCCTCGGTTCACGAAAACCGTTCCGCCAGTTTCGAGCACGAATGGGGTGACGATCCAGTAACCTGGTCCGCCAGCCGGACCGCGGGGATTGGTCAGGCTGGTGAAGACCGCCACGGTCTGGTTGGGCAGGAAGGTGCCGGTGAGGCTAACGGGCTGAAAATTCCAGGCTTCAAGATCAAAGGCAGACCACTCCCCCGCCGGCGGCACCGGTACGGGCTCGGAATGGAGCCGAGCCTCTACGGCGGCGATCAGCGCTTCCTTTTCGGCGAGCCGGTGCATTTGCCAGGTTCCCAGCCACAAACAAAGCGCGGTCAGGCCCAGCATCAGCACCACAAAGATGCCGGTCATGATCGCGCCGGGTTGGCGCTCAGTTGCCGAAGTCATTAGCGGCTCTCGTTGTGGTCAGGAAGGGGATAGGAAGTGCCGCGCCTGGCGCGGTGACTGCAAGCGACAGAACCAAGAAAACCGCTTGGCGCTGCATCAGAAAAGCTTGAGGCGCAGCTTTTGGCTGCGCCTCGCAAAGAGTGTGGTGGTGGCGCGATCAGTGGTTGATCGCCACGCCCCAGCTTCCCCAGACATAGATGGAGGCAAACAGGAACAGCCAAACCACGTCCACGAAGTGCCAGTACCAGGCCGCAAATTCAAAGCCCAGGTGACGCTGGGGGGTGAAATCACCCCGCATGGCGCGGATCAGGCAGACCAGCAAGAAGATGGTGCCGACGAGGACGTGGAAACCATGCAGGCCCGTCGCCATGAAGAAAGTGGCGCCATACATGTTGCCGCTGAACGAGAAGCCGGCTTCGGAATACTCGATGGCCTGCACCACCGTAAACACCGCACCCAGCAGCACGGTCAGGATCAGACCCCACTTGAGGCCCTGGCGATCGTTCTGCAGCAACGCGTGGTGCGCCCAGGTCACGGTGGTGCCCGAGGTCAGCAGCAAGAGCGTGTTGAACAGCGGCAGGTGGAAGGGATCGAACAGCTCGATGCCAGCCGGCGGCCAGGTGCCTTCGGTCGCGGCAACGCGGGCATATTGCTCCACATCGTCGAGGCGGAAGAAGCCGTCAAAATAGGCCCAGAAGAATGCCACGAACAGCATCACTTCCGAGGCAATGAACAGGATCATGCCATAGCGATGGTGCATCTGCACCACGGGCGTGTGATCAACACCGTTATTGGCCTCGCGCACGACGTCGGACCACCACGCGTACATGGTGTACAGCACGCCCACTAGACCGATCACGAAGATCCAGGGCGTCCATTGATGCATCCAGAAAATCAGCCCGACCGCGAAAACAAACACGGAAACGGACATAACGAACGGCCAGGGGCTGGGCGGTACGAGATGGTAGTCATGGTTCTTGGCAATCTCGGCCATGTTCAGCTTCCCTCTTTGTCTGAAGCATAGAAAGTGTAGGAAAGGGTGATTTCGTTGACGGTCGCAAGCTCGTGGTTATCATCGAGATCGGGATCAACAAAGAACACGATCGGCATCTCCACCGTTTCCCCGGGCTGCAAGGTTTGCTCGGTGAAACAGAAACACTCGATCTTGTTGAAGTACACGCCTGCCCGGTCGGGCGAGACGTTGAAAATCGCCACGCCTGTAACAGGCTTGTCGGACAGATTGGTCGCGACATAATTGACCGTGTCCACCTGGCCGATCCTGTCGGTGATGGGAGCGGCGGCTTTGACGGTCCAGGGCAAAGCCCCTTCAACATTGGAGTCAAAGCGCACGGTCATTTCGCGGGCCAGAACGCCCTTGGGGTTGTCGGCCGCGACCTGCGTGGTGCCACCATAGCCTGTGACCTGGCAGAACAGCTGGTAAAGCGGCACGGACGCAAAGGCCAGCCCGACCATCGATACCACGATAACACCAAGCGAGCCGGCAACGCGCTTGTTGCGGCGGCCGGGGTCGGCCCCCTGATTATGCTCGATCGTCGCCATTACAATGCCCGATCCAGAATGCCGGGCCCCATCTTGATGACGGTGAGCACGTAGAAAATGATCGCAAAGACCGCCAATGCCAGCCCGAGCGCAATGGAGCGGCGCCGGCGTGTGCGCAGGCGCGCAGCTTCGGCAGCGGGATCCAGGGGCTGGTCCTGGCGTGGCTCCTGGGGAGAACTCATGAGCCGAACACTCCAATCCGTCCCAGGACATTGTCCAGCAGGACTGCGAAGAACACGACGAACAGATAACTCAGCGAGAAGGTGAAGAGCTTGCGAGCCGCCTTGCGCATGGGCACGCCATCGGGTGCCACATAGAGGCGCCAGGCGTAGTACAGAAAGCCTGCGCCGGTCGCGAGGGCGACAACGGTGTAAAGCGGACCGGCAAAGCCCAGCACGCTCGGCAGCAGCGCCGCAGCAGCCAGCAGCACCGAATAAGCCAGGATCTGTCGCTTGGTCGATGCTTCACCCACCACATTGGGCATCATGGGAATGCCGGCCGCGCCGTAATCGCCCTGCTTGTAGAGGGCCAGCGCCCAGAAATGGGGCGGCGTCCACAGGAAGGTGATGAGAAAGAGCGCGCAGCTTTCGAGCGTGATCGAGCCAGTGACCGCCGCCCAACCCACCATTGGGGGGAAGGCGCCGGCGGCGCCGCCGATAACGATGTTCTGGGGCGTCGAGCGCTTCAGCCAGACCGTATAGATCACCGCGTAAAAGAAGATGGTGAAGGCCAGCAAAGCCGCAGCAACCCAATTGGTCGCCAGACCCAGCAGTGCCACCGAGAACACGGCGAGGACGATGCCAAACACCAGAGTTTCGCCGCGGCTGATGCGCCCGGCGGGAATGGGGCGGTTGGCCGTCCGGCTCATCACCGCATCGATATCGGCATCATACCACATATTGAGGGCGCCCGAGGCGCCGGCCCCGATGGCGATGCAGAAGACCGCAATCAACCCGATGACGGGGTTGATGTGACCCGGCGCCACGGCCAGGCCGACAAAGGCGGTGAACACCACCAGCGACATCACGCGGGGCTTGAGCAACGCGAAGTAGTCTTCTACCCGCGCCTCGCTCATCCCCGTGGAAGTCATTGTGCTGTTGTCAACTAGTGTCACACGCCTTGCCTTAAGTTTTCCGGACCGCACTGGGCGGTCCGGCTTGATGCTGCGCTTAGTGCGCCTTGGAGGAGTCCATGTTGGGAAGGGTCGAGAACTGGTGGAACGGCGGAGGCGAGCTCAGGGTCCATTCCAAAGTCGTTGCGCCTTCACCCCAGGGGCTGTCGCCTGCCGGACGCTTCTTTCGAGCCGCTTCCCACATGGCATAGAAGAAGATCAGCATGCCGATGAACATGATGTAGTAGCCGAACGAAGAGATCCGGTTCCAGAAACCATACGCATCTGGGTAGTCGATATAGCGGCGCGGCATACCCGCGAGACCAAGGAAGTGCTGCGGGAAGAAGATCAGGTTCACGCCAACAAACATGACCCAAAAGTGCAGCTTGCCCAGGAACTCGTTGTACATGTGGCCGGTCATCTTGGGGTACCAGTAGTACCAGCCAGCGAAGATCGAGAACACGGCGCCCAGTGACAGCACGTAGTGGAAGTGTGCCACGACATAGTAGGTGTCGTGCAGGTAGCGGTCGGCACCGGCATTGGCGAGCACCACACCCGTCACACCACCAACGGTGAACAGGAAGATGAAGCCGACAGCCCACAACATGGGGGTGCGGAAGGTGATCGAGCCGCCCCACATCGTTGCGATCCAGGAGAAGATCTTCACACCCGTGGGCACCGCGATGACCATGGTTGCCGCCACGAAGTAACGCTGAACGTCGAGGCTGAGGCCGGTCGTGTACATGTGGTGGGCCCACACCACGAAGCCGACGAACCCGATCGCCACCATGGCGTAGGCCATGGCCATGTAGCCAAAAATCGGCTTGCGCGAGAAGGTAGAGACGATGTGGCTGATGATGCCGAAACCCGGCAGGATCATGATGTACACTTCGGGGTGACCGAAGAACCAGAACAGGTGCTGGTAGAGGATCGGATCGCCGCCGCCTTCAGGGGAGAAGAAGGTGGTGCCGAAATTGCGGTCGGTCAGCAGCATGGTGATGGCGCCAGCAAGCACCGGCAGGGCCAGCAGCAGCAGGAACCCGGTGACGAGCACCGACCAGGCAAACAGCGGCATC
>JAQSXP010000103.1 GCA_029256605.1 Devosia sp.
CGAAGTGATTGCCGACGTCAAGTCGCTCTCGCTCAATGCCGGCCGTATCGAGAACCTGGTCGAGCAGCTCTATGACATCAACAAGCGGTTGGTGAAGCTGGAAGGCCGTTTGCTGCGCCTGGCGGAAAGCTATGGCGTCAAGCGCGACAAGTTCCTCGAGAGCTATTACGGCCAGGAAGTGAACCCGGCCTGGGAAGAAAACCTCGCGAGCTTTGAAGGCAAGGGCTGGGCGGAATTTGCCAAGCGCGAAGCCGACACTATCCGCGAGATCCGCGGCGACGTGGCGACGCTGGCAACGGAGGCGGGCCTCAATATCGGCGAATATCGCCGCATCGTGCACAAGGTCCAGAAGGGCGAGCGGGAAGCTGCCATCGCCAAAAAGGAGATGGTGGAAGCCAATCTTCGCCTCGTGATCTCGATTGCCAAGAAGTACACCAATCGCGGGCTGCAGTTCCTGGATCTGATCCAGGAAGGCAATATCGGGCTGATGAAGGCCGTCGATAAATTCGAGTATCGGCGCGGCTACAAGTTCTCGACCTATGCGACTTGGTGGATCCGGCAGGCCATTACCCGCTCGATCGCCGACCAGGCGCGCACCATCCGTATTCCGGTGCACATGATCGAGACGATCAACAAGATCGTGCGCACTTCGCGCCAGATGCTGCACGAAATCGGCCGCGAGCCTACGCCAGAGGAGCTCAGCGAAAAGCTGCAGATGCCCCTGGATAAGGTGCGCAAGGTGCTTAAGATCGCCAAGGAGCCGATCTCGCTGGAAACGCCGATCGGCGACGAGGAAGATTCCAACCTGGGCGATTTCATCCAGGACGTGAATGCGATCCAGCCGATCGATGCAGCGATCCAGTCGAACCTGCGCGAAACCACAACCCGCGTGCTCGCTTCGCTCACGCCCCGTGAAGAGCGTGTGCTGCGCATGCGCTTTGGTATCGGCATGAACACCGACCACACGCTCGAAGAAGTGGGCCAGCAGTTCTCGGTGACGCGCGAACGTATTCGCCAGATCGAGGCCAAGGCCCTGCGCAAGCTCAAGCATCCCAGCCGCAGCCGCAAGCTGAGGAGCTTCCTCGATAACTAGGTGTAATAAGGCATCCTCGCCGGTGGCGGGGGTGCTCACGTCGGCAAGGCAAGCTTATTCATGTCCGCTGTGCAGCGCCTGAAGGTTACGGCGATCCGCGCCATCGTGCCGTTCAAGCTTGTGCTTACCTTTTCGGACGGCTCGAGCGGCACCTTTGATGCAGCGCCGATGCTCAGCGAGCGGGGCGAGGGCGTCGAGCCATTGCGCGACCGGCGTTATTTTGCCAGCGTGGCCCTCGCCAATGGCGTGCCGACTTGGCCAAACTATTTCGACCTGTCGCCGACTTGGCTACGCGAAGAAATGGCGCGGCGGGGTGAGTTGATTGTGCCGCGGCCAGTGCGGCAGCGTCCATAAAGGAGGATGGTGATGTCGTTTCTGAGCAAGCTTTTCGGCGGCGGGTCCAAGACCGCGGCGGAACCGGCCGGGGACAAGTTCCTGGGCGAAGAAAGCTACAAGCAGTTCACCATCCGTGCCCTCGAGATGCGGGCGGGAAGCGAATACCAGCTGGCCGGGACCATCGAAAAGGATATCGACGGCCAACTCAAGACTTACCGGTTCGTTCGCGCGGACCGTATGAGTTCCAAGGATGATCTGATTGCCATGGCCTTGAACAAGGGCCGGCAGATCATCGACGAGCAGGGCGAACGCATCTTCAGCTAGCCCTTTATGCAATCCAGGCAACCGGACCGGGCGTGCAAGTGGTGCGCCCGGCGGTTGCTGCTGTTCAGGAGAATTATCATGGCCAGGAAGCCAACCGCCCGCAGTGAATTCGTGATGTTTGACGTTGTCTACGAGGACGGTAGCCAGCGCTCCAATCGCAAGGTGGATGCCGCGCTGCTGGGTGGCCTCGACGGCGACGAGCCGGCGCGCACGGCAATCATGGAACAGGACCGCGCCATCTCCGAAAAGTCGGGCCTGCCGCCACTGCAGATCAAGTCGATCCGCCGCAGCGGCAAGTAGGCTTTACCCGGCCTTGGTGGGGGCGCCCAGCGCCTTGTCCACCGCAGGCTTGACCACGGTGCCGTAAAGCTCGATCGCCTTCATGACCTTGTCGTGGGGCAGGGTGCCAACGCTCAGTTGCAGCCCGAAGCGGTCGTGCTTGAACCATTCATGTTGCTGCAGGATCTTGTCGATCACTTCCTGTGGCGAGCCCATGACATAGGCCCCTTGCGGGCTGGCCCCGGCCTCGAACTGGGCCCGGGTCGTCGGCGACCAGCCGCGCTCCTTGCCGATGCGGTTCATGGCGTCGGCATGGGCGGGGAAGGCGATGTCGCGCGCGTCCTGGCTGTTTTCGGCGATAAAGCCGTGTGAACTGATGCCCACCGGCAGCGATGGATCGCGGCCCACCTGGGTCAGGCTATCGCGATAGAATTGCACCAAAGGCGCGAACTGCCGCGGCTGCCCGCCAATGATCGCAACCATCAGCGGCAGGCCGTAATAGGCGGCGCGCGCCACCGAATTAGGGGTGCCGCCTACCGCGATCCAGAGCGGCAGCGGCTGCTGGACGGGCTGCGGGTAAATGGTGATGCCGGGAATGGCGTGGGTGTGCTTGCTGCCCGGCCAAGTGACCTTGCCGCCTTCGCGGAGCTTTAGCAGCAGCTCGAGCTTTTCTTCAAACAGCTCGTCGTAATCATTGAGATCATAGCCGAACAGCGGAAAGCTTTCGATAAAGGAGCCTCGGCCGGCCATGATTTCCGCGCGCCCATTGGAGAGCAGATCAAGCGTCGCGAATTGCTGGTAGACGCGGATTGGATCCTCCGAGCTCAGCACGGTGACGGCTGTTGAGAGGCGGATGGATTTGGTGCGCGCGGCGGCAGCGGCGAGGATGGTGACCGGCGCCGAAGCGACATAGTCGGGTCGATGATGTTCGCCCAGGCCGAAAAAGCCGAGGCCGAGCTGGTCGGCCAGTTCGATCTCCTCGAGCAGATCAGCCAGGCGCTCCGCCGGGCTTTGCAGATGACCGTTGTTCAGGAGATCGGGCGTGTTTTCGGCGAAGGAGTAAAGTCCTAGTTCCATGCGGTGTCCTTTCCGTTCGCCCCGAAATGACCTTGCGGGTCGATCCGTTCAAGAACGCACACCGCTGTAACCGCCATTGCCACTCCCAAACAGAAAGGCCCCGGCGAATGCCAGGGCCTTGGGTGCCGACGTTTGGGAGTACAAGGGCACGTATCTGCAGTGTTATGGCGACGGGGTCGTAGCCGGGGCAGCGCCAGCAGGGGCAGCAGCAGCGGGAGCCGTGTCAGCCGGAGTGGCAGGAGCCGGGGTTGCTTCAACGGCCGCGGGTGCTTCAGTGGCGGGGGCCGGTGCAGTCATTGCGGGCTCAGCTGCGGGTTCAGTCACGGCCGCCGGGGCAGCTGCGCCATCCACACCAGTCGAGGTGCCCGAATTTGCAGAAAATACCAGGTAGCCGATCGCCAGCAGGGCGAGTGCTACGATAATGCCGACGAACCAGCCAGTGCCGCTACTTTCGCGCACATAAGTGGTCCGGGTTGTATCTGTGTCGTAAACGGTGTCGCGTTCTGGATTTGCCATGGAACTCGCTCCTCTATGCTTTTCCGTAGCTAAGAAACGCGAGGTTTTTACTTTCGTTCCCGACGACGTGATCACGGATATCATGCGGCGCGCTCGGCCCGGCCTCTCCCGTTAGCTGGTAAGGACGCCGATTATTTGTTGGCGACGGTGATCAGCGGTGTGATCCGGCGGATAGTCACGCGGCGGTTTTCGCGCTCGGGTGCTTCGGTGCGGATCTTGAGGTAGCGCTCGCCATAGCCCTGGGTGGCCAGGTTTTCGGGCGGCACATCGTAGAAGTCGGTCAGGATGCGAGCGACCGTGGCGGCACGCAGATCCGAAAGCTGCAGGTTCGAGATGTCCGAGCCCACCGCATCGGTGTGGCCTTCGATCAGGAAGGTTTCAGCCGGGTTGGATTCCAGCAGGTCGAGCATTGCGGCGGCGACCTTGGAGAGCGAACCCACCTGGTCCTGTCCGATGGTGGCAGCGCCGGTGTCGAAGGTCAGGCCACCCACTTCGAGCTTGCGCACGCTGTCGCGGACACGAGCGGAGCGCTTGACTTCGTCGATGGAGTAGAGGCGCGCGACCTGCTCGACTGGAGGCTGACGGAAGAACACTTCAACCTCTTCCTCATCGGCGTCGGCGGCATCGAGCACGTAATCACGCACTGGGATGTTGAGGCGCAGGGGAGGCAGATCCTGGCCGGGATCGCGCCATTCGAGGAGCTGATCGTCATACTGCTCGTCGAAATAGGCAAGCACGACTTCCTGGCCGTCGGGACGGATGCGGGTGCGCTGCAGCACGTCGCCATTGCGGTTACGCACGGTGACGATCTGCGTGCCGTCCGGACGCGTCACGGTTTCGCGGATGCGGCCGTTGCGGAGCTCTTCGTAGAAGACCTCGTCCTCATTGGCATTATAGAAGCGCGAAGTGTCCTGGCCAGGCGTGTTGACGTAGAGCTGGTTGCCGAGCTGGACGACGACCTGGGTCAAGGTATCGCCATAATTGGTCTGCTGGACATTGTTCTGCTGAACGTTGTTTTGCTGAACGTTGTTCTGCTGGCCAATGTTGGTGGAGTTATCGACCGTCGTATTGTTGGTGGTGTTGTTGACGACGTTGTTGACCACATTGGTTTGGTTAACAACGGTGACGTTCTGCGGCACCTGCTGCGCAGGCAAGGCCTGGGCCTCTATAACCTGGCCCTGTTCTTCGCGCACGGCAAGGACGGCTGCTTCTTCAGGAACAGCCAGGCGGGCCTGAGCGTCAGCATCGCTGGTCGGCGGGGGTGCTGCAGGCTCTTCGGCAGCGGTGGTCTGGGCCGCAGCTTCCGGAGCAGCCTGACCCTCGACAGGAGCGGTTTCGGCATCCTTGGCGCTATCGAGAACCGGTGCGACCTGTTCCTGGGTGATGCCTTCGGGCAGGTCTTCGATGACTTCGGCGGGTTCTTCGGTCGGCAGGGTCTCGACCGATTCCGAGGTGGCCGGCTGCTCCGTGGTCGTCGATTCAGGCGTGGTCAGCTCGGGTGCGGATTCCGTAGCGGGCTGTTCGCCGGTTTCGGTGGCCGCAGGCTCTTCAACGGTTTCGGTAGTCTGCTCGGTTGCCGGCTCTTCAGCGGTCGCGGGTTCTTCCGTGACAACGGTTTGGTCTTCAGCAGCAGGCTCTTCGGCTGCCGGAGCGGTTTGCTCAGTGGCCGCAGGCTCCTCTTCGGGCGCGACGTCCTGGGTGGTTACGGTTTCCTCGGGAGCGGTTTCCTCGACGATTTCTTCTTCAACCGTTTCTTCCTCTACCGATTGTTCCTCGACGGCTTCCGTCTCGGCCGGAGCGGCTTCCTCTTCGGGCGCGACTTCCTCGGCCGCGGGCTCTTCAGCGGGTGCTTCCTCGACGGCCGCAGGTTCTTCGGCTGGAGCTTCTTCCTCGACAGCAGGTTCCTCAGCCGGCGCCTCGTCTACAACGGCGGGCTCCTCGGCAGGGGCTTCTTCGGTAGCTTCGTCGGCAGCAGGAGCTTCTTCTTCAGCCGGAGCGGCTTCAGCATCGGCGCCGGCGGGCTGGGCGGCGATGCATGATTCAAGCGTGCTGAACCCAGCATCAACGCAAGCCTGTGGCAGTTCGGCCGGTGCGACGCTTTCCTGCGCCGAGACGCTCAATGGGGCGACGGCTAGTAGGCCCAGGCTCGTGCTGGTCAAGAGCCAGTTTCGGATGCGCATTGCTGTTTTTCCTTTAAATCTTAAGGTTGGCGTCAAGCATCAGCATCGCAGATGAACGGCTTCTGAACGAAACGACAGCTGGCTGGATGATGCTCTGATCCCCGCAAAGCCCGCAACGCCGGGGCTGGGGGGTGGTTCCACCGCTGCACTGCGGCTTACTGACCGGATGGCAAAGATGGCGCGATTGCGGCACGGGGGCAGTGGCGGCGTGACAGGTGCCATGCTAGGCGGGAATGAGGCGGGGACCTTGCATGCACCAGTTTGTTGAAACACTGACAATCCCGACCCGTGGGCAGGGGCTGTATGAATTCACCGCCAAGGCTCGGGACGTGGTCGGGCGTGCCGGGGTCGGCACGGGGCTGCTGACCGCGTTCTGCCGGCATACTTCGTGCTCGCTGCTGATCGGGGAAAATGCCGATCCGGATGTGCAAACCGACATGCAGGGCTATTTCGAGCGGCTGGTGCCCGAAGGCATGGACTGGCTGGTGCATACTGCCGAAGGGCCCGATGACATGCCGGCCCATCTGCGCACCGCCCTGACCCAGACCTCCATCGGCATCCCGGTCGTGGGTGGCGCGCCGGTCTTTGGGACCTGGCAGGGCTTGTTCCTGTTCGAGCATCGCCGCCGCCCGCATCGGCGGGAAATCGTGCTGCATCTCTTGGGAGAGCCGTGACATGGCCTGGACCGAACTGGCCGCCTATTGGCCTTTTGTGCTGGGCCTGATGGTGACCGGCGTTTGCTCGGGGCTCGCGGCGGGCCTGCTGGGCATCGGGGGCGGCGCGATCATCGTGCCGGCGCTAAGCAATGCGCTGCTGCTGCTCGGTTTCGATGCCGATGTGGTCCAGCACGCGGCGGTGGGCACGTCGCTGGCCATCATCATCCCTACGGGAGTGATGAGTGCGCGAGCCCATTATGCCCGAGGTGCGCTCGACGTCGCGACGCTCAAGCTCTGGGTGCCGTTTGTTGTCGCGGGCACTTTTTTAGGCGGGCTGATGGCGGGGCTGTTCTCGGGGGACGTGCTGCGCATCGTTTTTGCGGTGATGGCCTTCCTGATTGCCGCCAATATCGTTTCGGGCTGGCAGACGCGGTTGATGGGTCATCTGCACGGCTCGCGGACCGTGCACCGGGTCGCCGCGAGTGTGGTGGGCTATGTTTCGGCGCTGATGGGGGTCGGCGGCGGCTCGCTAACTGTGCCGACGCTGGTGGCCTTTGGCGCGACAATGCACGCGGCCGTCGGGACCTCGGCGGCCGTTGGGGTTGCCATCGCTATCTCGGGCACGCTGGGCTTCATCATTTCAGGCTGGGGCGTGCCGGGGCTGCCGCCGCTCAGCCTTGGCTATATCAACCTCGTGGCCCTAGTGCTGGTGGGCACGCTGGCGGCGGTGTTCGCGCCCTTTGGCGCGGCGCTCGCGCATCGGCTTGACCAGAAAACGCTGCGTTATCTCTTCGCCGCGTTTCTCGTGCTGGTGGGGCTCAACATGCTCTGGAAAGTGCTGGCCGGATAGGTTGGTGGGGGCGGTTTGACTACGGTGGTCCGCCCCCACCGCCCATACCCCTCGGTAGAGGAGAGTGGGGTTCTTATTTGTCGGTATCGAGTTCCCACTGCACAGAGACATTGATGGCAAAGCTGAGCTCGCCGGTCTCGACGGGAACATCCTTTTGGGGCGCGGCGGCGGCCATGGCGCGCTCCTGGAAGGGCTGCGGGCCGCTGAAGTTCTGGCTTTCGTTGATCGATACGATCTCCTCGAGCGAGCCGCCCGCGGCAGTAGCATAAAGCTCGGCCTTGGTGCGGGCATCGGCAAAGGCTGCCTTGCGGGCCTCGTCCAACAATTCGCTCGGATCCTCGACGCTGAAGGACACGCCATTGATGGTGTTGGCGCCGACCGTGACCGACTTGTCGAGAATGGCGCCGAGCTGGTCAAGGGCGCGAACCTTCACGGTCACGACATTGGACACCTGATAACCCGAGATGCGCGGGGGCAGGGTGTAGCCATTGGCGTCGCGCTCATCGGAATAAACGTAGTTGGGGCTGACCGAGAAACCCGAGGTCTGGATATCGCGCGCCTCGATGCCCGAGGCCTTAAGCTCGGCAATCAGCTCGGCCATGGCCTTGGTGTTGAGGTCGAGCGCTTCGCGCGCGGTTGCGCCCTGGGTGGTCACACCCGAGGTGATGAAGGCCGTATCGGGGGCGGCGGTGACTTCGCCTCGACCTTCAATGGAGATGGTCCCGGCATAGGCCGGCAAGGCAAAACCGGCCACGAGGGCGAGGGGCAAAAGAGCAGCAAGGTGACGCATCTGAACACTCCATCAAGGGCGGGGAGACTTCCCCAGTCAATGCGTCAGTATTGCGGCACAGCTGAACTGGAGTTGAACAAGGCTGTGGGTATTCGTTTAGCGCAGCCGAACGCTTCCGGGCTTGCGAGGTCTTGCGCGAGCGGGCGCCCGAGAGTAGTCAAACCCCATAAGCGGAGGGAGCATTATATGAGCGGGCAGGATTATCCCGAAGGCGTGTTGCTGGGGCGGGCACGAGTGCCGGGACACAATCATCCACGCGTCGTGACGGTGCGCGACGACGTGCTGCTGGACATCACGGCGCCGGGTTTTTCCACGGTGCGCGACATTGCCGAAAGCCAAGATGCGTCGGGATATGTCAGTTCAGCGCAGGGTACGCCGATCGGTCCCGTCGAGGCGGTGCTACGCAACAGCCATGCCCCCAGCCACGATGCCGGCCAGGCAAGCCTGCTTTCGCCCATCGATCTGCAGGCGATCAAGGCTTCGGGCGTCACTTTCGTGGTGTCCCTGCTCGAGCGCGTGATCGAGGAGCAGGCACGCGGCGACAAAAGCCGCGCCGATTCCCTGCGCACAGAAATCCTCGACCTGATCGGCACGGACTTGTCCGAACTGGTGCCGGGCTCGGAAACGGCAGCGCGCGTCAAGGCAGCGCTGATCGAGCGGGGCGTGTGGAGCCAGTATCTGGAAGTCGGCATTGGGCCGGACGCCGAGATCTTCACCAAGGGCCAGCCGATGAGCTCGGTGGGCTATGGCGCCAATGTGGGCCTGCACCCCGCTTCGAGCTGGAACAACCCCGAGCCGGAAGTGGCTCTGGTGGTGACCAGCAAGGGCGCGATCATCGGCGCCACGCTCGGCAATGACGTCAATCTGCGCGACGTGGAAGGCCGTTCGGCACTGCTGCTGGGCAAGGCCAAGGACAACAATGCTTCGGCTTCGCTCGGGCCATTCATCCGGCTCTTCAGCGGCGACTTTACGCTTGAAACGGTCAGCAATGCCGAAATCACGCTGCGGGTGGAAGGTGAGGATGGCTTCGAACTCGATGGCCATTCGTCCATGAGCCAGATCTCGCGTACGCCGGAATCGCTGGTTGCAGCCACGATCGGGGATCACCATCAATATCCCGACGGGCTCGTCCTTTATCTCGGCACTATGTTTGCTCCGGTCAAGGATCGCGGCGGCGCCGGCAAGGGGTTCACCCATAAGCTTGGGGATGTGGTGTCGATCTCGACGCCTTCGCTGGGCACGCTTACCAACCGGGTGCAATTGTCCACCCAATGTCCGCCCTGGACCTATGGCGCCAGCCACCTGCTGCGCGATCTGGCCAAGGCGAACCTGCTTTAAGGCTTTTCGGAAAGGCACGAAACCATGACTGACCTCTACCAGAACCTGATCGACGGCGAATGGGTGGGCTCGGATGGCGCCGAGAACATCAATCCATCCAACACGGCCGAAGTTGTGGGTGTTTATGCACGCGCCTCGGCCGAAGA
>JAQSXP010000104.1 GCA_029256605.1 Devosia sp.
AGCTCCGGGAACGCCTTGATCACCGCATGGGTGTTGTCCCAATTGCCCGAGCTGTCCTTGAGCCCGACAAACACGCCGGGATGCTTGGCGAGGAGCTTTTCGATCAGCGTCAGGGTGATGGGTACGCCGCTGGTCTGGGGAATGTGGTAAAGATAGATCCTGAGCCGGCTGTCCCCCACCGCATCGATCGCGGCCGAATAGCTGTCGACCAGCCCTTCTTCGGGCACGCCTTTGTAGTAAAACGGGGGCAAGGTCAGCGTGCCCAGCACCCCGCGCGAGACGGCATGTTTGGTGAGCGCGATGGTATCGGGCAAGGCGGCGCAGCCGGTGCCCGGGATCAGCCGCTCGGGCGCCACCCCCGCATCGAGCAAGGCATCGAGCAGGTCGATCCGCTCACCCACACTCATGGAATTGGCTTCGCTCGTGGTGCCGAACGGGGCCAGCCCATCGGCGCCGTCAGCGAGCAGCGCCTGGCAATTGGTGATGAACCGGCCGGCATCGATGCTGAGATCGGCGGCAAAGGGGGTGATGGCGGGAACGAACAGTTTGGGCGTGCGGGTCATGGGTTCGATCCTTCAAGAACAAGTTGGGTGGGCGCGACCTCGACAAACACATCATCGTCGGCGGCGCCCCGCCACATCAGCACGGCAAAGGCGCCAGCGCGATCCAGAACCGTCGCGCCGGCATGCCAAACGCCGCGCCGGTAGATGACGCCCTTGGTGCCGGGCAAGACGAAGCTCTGCATCCCTGCCAAATCCGGGCTGCCATCGGGCAGCGACGGAGTGACAGTGACCAGATAGCGGCTGACATCGAGCGGCGTGAAACACTGCGCGGCATGCCGATGGCGCTCGAGCCTCGTCACCACAGCGGGCAGCGCCGCAGGGGGCACATTGTTGACGTGAAACACCGGCGCCAGTCCCGCGTCTCCGCCCAGCCAATCGGAATAGAACTGCCGCTGCCCCGCCTCGGCGGGACGATCGATGATGGCGCCAAAGGGCGCAAAACCCTCGGGCGAACAGCGATCGGCGACAGCCAGTTGGCGCATCATGCGGCCACTCCCGTCGGGGGCATGGCTTGGCGCCAATGGGCGGCAATATCGGCGCGGCGCGCAATCCACACATCGTCGCGCCCGGCGAGATGGTCGAGAAAACGCACAAGGCCCGCAACCCGCCCAGGATGGCCGAGCACGCGCGGATGCATGCCCACCGACATCATGCGCAGGGTCTTCTTGCCCTCCGCCGCCAGCACATCGAAACTGTCGATCAGGAATTGCGCATAGTCCGCCGCCGTTTCGATGCCCCCACCCGCCAGCAGCTTGGCGTCATTGGTCACGAGCGAATAGGGCAGCACCAGATGCTGGGTGCCCTCGACGTCGAGCCAATAGGGCACTTCGTCATTATAGGCGTCGCTGTCATAGCTATAGCCGCCATGCTCGACGAGCAGCCGCCTAGTGTATTGGCTGGGGCTATAACGGCAATACCAGCCTTCGGGCGGGCGCCCGACGCTCTGGCGGATGCTGGCATGAGCCTTGGCGATGTGTTCGCGCTCGGTGTCCTCGTCGAGATGGTAGTGTTCGACCCAACGATAGCCATGGGCGACAATATCCCAGTCGGTCGCGGCGATGGCCTTGGCCACTTCCGGATTGCGCTCGAGCGCGAGGGCGGCGGCAAAAATGGTCAGCGGCAGCTTGCGGTCCTGGAACAGCTGGGCGATGCGCCAGAAGCCGACACGGGCGCCGTATTCATACATGCTCTCGGACGCCAGATCCCTGCTACCCGCAGGAACGCGGGCAGCATTGACCTCGATCAGGGCCGTTTCCGAGCGGCCATCGCCATTGCCGATGGAATATTCGGAGCCCTCTTCATAGTTGAGCACGAAGTTGACCGCGACGCCGGCATTGTTGGGCCAGCGTATGGTTGGTGGTCGGTTTGCGTAGCCAACGAAGTCGCGCATGGATGTGTTTCCCGGTGCCTCTTGCCTCACGGCGTCCAGGCCCGCGGTCCTTCCACCTTGTTGAAGAAACAGCACCAGTCGCCGGTATTGACATTGGGCAGGGCGCGCAGGCCGAAGAACATGCCGTCGGCCGGGGCCACCATATGCGCCAGCTCATCGCCGAAAATATTGACGATGCGGGCAATGCTGTCGCCCTTGTTCATGGGCTTGAGGAAATCAACGCCCGGGGTGGGCACGAAAATGCCCGAAGCGGGAGCTAGCAAGGCTTCCTGCTGGCCCTTGGTGGCGTCCTTGGGATAGGTCGCCTCGCCCGGATACATCTTGTAGTGGCGCAGGATGTTGATGATGGAATCGGCCAGGTGCCGGGACACTTCGGCAAATTTCTCGGGCGAGGTCGCCGAACGGCCGCCCAGTTCCACGGTGATGCCGGTTTTGCCGATCTCCTTCATCTGCGCCATCGGGCTGCCCTTGGGCAGGAAGTTGGACATGATGCAGCCCCAACCCTCGCCCATGGCCATGGCCAGCTCCACCGAAGCGGGGGTCTCATCGACAAAGATCGCCTTGGCGAGGAAGGAATGGGCGCCGCCCGAGTGGATCGAGATCTCGAAATCGGCGACCTTGCTCATCCATTCCGAATGCGCCCAGGCGACGCGCTCGCTCAGATAGCCATTGGCGCGGCCGGGATAGATCCGGTTCATGTCAAACGAGAACGTATCGAGCGGATTGCCGCGATTGGCATTCTCGAAGGCCATGACATTGAGCACCGGCACCATGACCAGGGTGCCGGAAAGCTGGGCGGGATCGACTTCCTTGAGCGCAATGGCGCAAGCCATCGGCCCTTCGGGCTCATCGCCATGGATGGCGCCATCGACCCAGAACACCGGCCCGGGCTTGGTGCCATTGACGATCACCAGGGGAATTTCGACCTTGCTGCCGCCGGCCAGTTCGGTGACGGGGATGACGCCGCGCACAACTTCGCCCGGGGCGGCCGTTGCGGTGCCGACAGTGATGGTTTTAGCTTCAGACATGCCGATCAGATCCCTTTGACCGCTTTGTATTTTTCGAGCTCTTCAGGGGTGTAGACCTGCATGAATTCGATCTCGATGCCGCCGGCATCGTTGTCGAGAAAGGCCACATAGCCCTCCGGATGGGCGTGGGAGCCATAAACGCCGCAGGCCTGGCAGATGCGCAGATCGGCGCCCTGCGTCTTGGCGTGCTCGAGCGCCTCATCGATATTGTCGACGGCGTAGCAGATATGGTGCAGGCCTTCGGCGCCACGCTGCTTGATCCAGGTGTCGAACCGACCGCCTTCCTCCATGGACTGGCAGAGCTGGTATTCAATGCCGCCAAGCTCAAACAGCGCTACGCGGTTCTTGGACTTGGGATAGTCGATGATGGCGGTGTCGGTGGGCACGTCCAGGAACTTGGAATAAGCCGACAGCGCTTCCTTGGCGTCGCGCACGGCAAAGGCCATGTGCTTGATCGATCGGACATTGGGGTTGGTCGACAGGGCAGACATGGCGGCTCCTCAGGCTGCGGGCACGGCGCGCTCGGCGCGGATGGCTTGGACGACGGTTTTGATGCGGGACATGGCTTCGTGGATGCGATCCACCGACTGGGTCAGCGACATGCGGACAAAGTCATCGGTGTAGTCGCCATAGATCGTGCCGGGATACATCAGCACCCGGCCCTCGGTGAGCAGGCGCTCGCAGAACTGGCTGGCGGGCAGGCCGATCGAGGCCACATTGGCGTAGACGTAAAAGGCGCCCTGCGGCTCGGCATAGGGAATGCCCAGTGCATCGAGCCCTTCCAGCAGCGCCTTGCGGCGGGCGTCATAGGTGCGGCGCATGTCTTCCACGCAGTCCTGCGGCCCGGTGAGTGCCGCGAGCGCAGCATGCTGGCTGGCCGAATTGACCGAAATCGCAAAGGCATGGTTGATCTCGGCCATGGCCACGATCAGCTCGCGCGGCCCGGCAAAATAGCCGATGCGCCAACCGGTCATGGCGTAAGCCTTGGAAAAGCCCGACAGCGTAATGGTGCGCTCGCGCATGCCCGGCAGCGCCGCTACCGGCTGGATGCGCTGGTTGCCATAGGTCAGGCGCGCATAGATCTCGTCGGAAATAACGATCAGGTCGTGCTCAATGGCGAGCTGGGCGATCTTTTCCACCTCGTCAGGCGCTGTGACCGTGCCGGTGGGATTGTTGGGGTTGATCAGCACCAGCACCTTGGAGCGCGGCGTGATGGCGGCCTTCACCATATCGGCGGTGAGGGTGAAATTGGTGTCCATGCCCATGCGCACCGGCACGACAGTGGCTTCGGCCAGTTCGGCCGCCTGCCCATAGGGATTGTAGCCGGGGCACGGCACGATCATCTCGTCGCCCGGATTGAGCAGCGCGAGGGCAATCACGAACATGGCGTGCTGGCCGCCAGGGGTGACGACGATCTCGTCGATTGCGTAATCAGCCCCGCCATTGGCCTTGATGTTGGCCTTGATGGCTTCGCGCAGCGCCGGCAGCCCCAGCGGATGGCCATAATGGGTTTCCCCGCGCCCCAAGGCATCCTGGCCGGCTTTGACGATATGGGCGGGGGTGTCGAGATCGGGATCGCCGCGGCCCAGCTTGATCACATCGGGCAGGCCCGCGGCGATGTCGGTCATCCGGGTGACGAGATGGGCTTCCTTGAGCTTGACGCGGTTGGCCAGCCGGTTGGCGTGCAGTTCACTTGTTGGCATTGGTCCGCTTCCCCTCAAAGACCGTAGAGTTCGCTGTATTTGGCGGTGAGGTGGGCGATATAGGGCTCGGGATCGAGCGTGCGCCCGGTGGCGCGCACCAGGAGCTCGTCGCGGCTATAGCGCCGGCCATGCTGATGGACATTGTCCACCATATAGGCCCGCAGCGGCTCGTAATCGCCGCTTCCCAAGCCTTGGGCGATCACCGGGTCGGCCTTGGCGGTTTCGAACAGCTGCCCGGCCATCACATTGCCGATCGTGTAGTTGCAGAAGGTGCCGATCTGGCCCGAGGACCAGTGCACGTCCTGCAGCACGCCTTGGGCGTCATTGGGCACGTCGAGCCCGAGATATTCCTTGATCTTGCTGTTCCAGGCCTCGGGCAAATCCTTGACCTGAAGCGAGCCATCGATCAGCGCCGCTTCGATGTCGGTGCGCAGCATGACGTGGAAATCATAGGTCAGCTCATCGGCCTCCACCCGGATAAAGCCGGGCTTGCAGCGGTTGACGGCGCGGAAGAATTCTTCGGCCGTCACATCGGCGAGCTGCTCGGGATAGAAGCGCTGCGCCTCGGGGAAATTGACCTGCCAGAATTCGCGCGAACGCCCGACATGGTTTTCCCAGAGCCGGGACTGCGATTCGTGGGCGCCAAAGCTGACACCGCCCACAGCGTAAAGGCCGACCAGATCGGTGGCGAAGGGCGTGCGGGTATAGGCGGGATCGACCCCCTGCTCGTAAAGCCCGTGCCCGGCTTCATGGAGCGCCCCGAAGAGGCTTGCCGCCATGTAGTTGGGATTGAAGCGCGTGGTGATGCGCACATCGTTGCGCGTGAACGAAACTTCAAAGGGATGCAGCGTCGTGTCCAGCCGGCCGCGGTTGAGGTCGTAGCCGACCTTCTGGGCCATGGCGAGCGCGAATTCGTGCTGCTTGTCGACGGGGTAGTGGCGCTCAAGAAAATCAAAGCGCGGCTGCTCCTTGTCGCTGATCGCCTTGACCAGCGGCAGCAGCGCTTGGCGCAACCGGGCGAAGAGCGGCTGCAGGCTCGCCACGGTCTCGCCCGGCTCGAAGCGGAACATCAGCGCGTCATAGGGGTGCTCGGCATAGCCGATCACTTCGGCCAGCTCACGATTGAGCGCCACGGTCTGCTCGAGAATAGGGATGAACTGGCTGAAATCGCTTTCCGCGCGCGCCTTGGCCCAGACGGCATGACCGATCGAGCCCAGCTCCACCCGCTTGCGCGTCAGCTCGGCGGGGATGGCGAGGTGATAATCCACCGCCTGGCGCACCTGGGCGACCATGCGCTTTTCC
>JAQSXP010000105.1 GCA_029256605.1 Devosia sp.
CAACCCGCTCGACGCCATGGTCTGGGCGCTGCAGAAGTTCTCGGGCCTGCCCACCAACAAGGTGATCGGCATGGCCGGCGTGCTCGACAGCTCGCGCTTCGTGCACTTCATCGCCGATGAGCTCAATGTCTCGGTCGAAGACGTCAATGCGTTCGTGCTGGGCGGGCATGGCGACACCATGGTGCCGCTGGCGCGCTATTCCACCGTGGCCGGCATTCCGCTGACCGATATCGTCAAGATGGGCTGGATGAGCCGCGAAAAGCTCGACGCCATCATCCAGCGCACCCGCGATGGCGGCGCCGAGATCGTGGGCCTGCTCAAGACCGGTTCGGCATTCTATGCGCCGGCAACCTCTGCCATTGCGATGGCCGAGAGCTATCTCAAGGACAAGAAGCGCGTGCTGCCTGCAGCGGCGTTCCTCAATGGCGAATATGGCGTCAAGGGCACCTATGTGGGCGTGCCGGTGGTGATCGGGGCCAATGGCGCCGAAAAGATCATCGAGATCGCACTCAATGGCGCCGAGCAGAAGGCATTCGACAGCTCGGTGGACGCCGTCGAGGGCCTGATCGAGGCCTGCAAGAAGATCGCACCCAAGCTGGCCTGATGGTACTCCGAGCGCTCCCGCCGGGCGCCTAGCGCAGATTTCTGCGCTTCCGGTGCTCACGTACTCAACGTACGCTGCGCTCCGGTTCTCGACATCCACGCTATCCGCCGCGGCGGATAGCCCCCAGAGCACCATCAGGTGCCCCACACAGGGTTCAAGCAAATGAACATTCACGAACACCAGGCCAAAGAGCTGCTGAAGTCCTACGGTGCGCCCGTGGCTGAAGGCGTTGTGATTTATTCGGCTGACCATGCCGGCGGACGCGGCAAGGGCAAGTTCAAGGAACTTGGGCCCGATGCCAAGGGCGGCGTGCGGCTGGCCCGTTCGATCGACGAGGTGAAGGCATTCGCCAAGGAGATGCTGGGCAACACGCTCGTGACCAAGCAGACTGGCGATGCGGGCAAGCAGGTTAATCGCCTTTATATCGAAGACGGTGCCGACATCGCGCGCGAGCTGTATTGCTCGCTGCTGGTGGATCGCAGCAGCAGCCGCGTGGCTTTCGTTGTGTCCACCGAAGGCGGCATGGATATTGAAGCGGTTGCCGAACACACGCCCGAAAAGATCATCTCGGTGGCCATCGACCCCCAGACGGGCGTGACCGAAGCCGATGTGGCCAAGATTGCCGATGCGCTGGCCCTCGAAGGCGACGCCAAGGCGGACGCCGCCAAGCTGTTCCCCATTCTCTACAAGGCCTTTGTTGAGACGGATATGAGCCTGCTCGAGGTCAATCCGCTGATCGTGATGACCGATGGTCATCTGCGGGTGCTCGACGCCAAGGTGAGCTTCGATAACAACGCCGCCTTCCGCCACGAAGAACTCAAGCCCCTGCGCGACCTTTCGGAAGAAGACGAAAAGGAAATCGAGGCGTCCAAATACGACCTGGCCTATGTGGCGCTCGATGGCAATATCGGCTGCATGGTGAACGGAGCGGGCCTTGCCATGGCCACCATGGACATCATCAAGCTCTATGGCGCCGAGCCGGCGAACTTCCTCGATGTGGGCGGTGGCGCGACCAAGGAAAAGGTCACGGCAGCGTTCAAGATCATCACCGCCGATCCGGCAGTGGAAGGCATCCTCGTCAACATCTTCGGCGGCATCATGCGCTGCGATGTGATCGCCGAAGGCGTGATCGCTGCGGTCAAGGAAGTGGGCCTGCAGGTGCCGCTGGTGGTGCGCCTCGAGGGTACTCGGGTCAAGGAAGGCAAGGAGATCCTCAACCAGTCGGGTCTCAATGTCATCTCCGCCGATGACCTTGACGACGCTGCCCAGAAGATCGTCGCCGCGGTCAAGGCCGCCTGATCCCCCCACACGATTAAAGCGTAGGCCCAAACCATGTCCATTCTCGTCAACAAAGACACCAAGGTCCTCGTGCAGGGGCTGACCGGCAAGACCGGCACGTTCCATACCGAACAGGCGCTGGCCTATTACGGCACCAAGATGGTGGGTGGCGTTAACCCCAAGAAGGCCGGGGAAACCTGGACCAGCGGGCTCGATGCTTCGGCGTCGCTGCCCGTGTTCGCCTCGGTTGCCGAAGGTAAGGAGCGCACCGGCGCCACCGCATCGGTGATCTATGTGCCCCCTCCGGGCGCTGCCGCGGCCATCGAGGAAGCCATCGATGCGGAAATCCCGCTGATCGTGTGCATCACCGAGGGCATTCCGGTGCTCGACATGGTGCGGGTCAAGGCAAAGCTCGAAAAGAGCAAGTCGCGGCTCCTCGGCCCGAACTGCCCCGGCGTTTTGACGCCAGAGGAATGCAAGATCGGCATCATGCCCGGCTCGATCTTCTCCAAGGGCTCGGTGGGTATTGTTTCGCGCTCGGGCACGCTTACCTATGAGGCAGTGTTCCAGACCACCAATGAGGGCCTGGGGCAGACCACGGCAGTCGGTATCGGCGGTGACCCGGTCAAGGGCACCGAGTTCATCGACATGCTCGAAATGTTCCTGGCTGACGAAGCGACCAAGTCGATCATCATGATCGGCGAAATCGGTGGTTCGGCCGAAGAGGATGCGGCGCAGTTTCTGATCGATGAAGCCAAGCGCGGCCGCAAGAAGCCGATGGCCGGCTTTATCGCGGGCCTGACCGCTCCGGCCGGGCGCACGATGGGCCATGCCGGCGCGGTGATCTCGGGCGGCAAGGGCGGCGCGCAGGACAAGATTGCGGCCATGGAAGCGGCGGGGATCAAAGTATCCAAGTCCCCGGCGCGGATCGGCAAGACCTTGGCGGAAGTGCTCAAGGGCTGATGGGGCAATAGAACCCCAACTCGGTCCCGTTTTCGCCATTGAGTGATGTTAGGGACCAGCAAGTGGGCCGGGCGGCGGCGCTCCAGGGCGCCGTCTCGCTTAACAAGATGCTCACGAAACTCGGTTAAGGCTTCGTATTCGGACTACAGGTAAGCCGGGCTGGCCGGCTTGTTGAGAAGGATGGCGGGGCGTCGGCCTCGCATAAAAGCGATGACACGACAGGAAAAGAACGACACGTTCTTGCTGACCTCGTTTCTTTACGGGGGCAATGCCGACTATATCGAACAGCTGTATTCCCGCTTCAAGGCCGATCCAAACAGTGTCGACGAGACCTGGAAGAGCTTTTTCGGCAAACTCGAAGACAGTGATGCCGACGCCATAAAGAGCGCCGAGGGCCCGAGCTGGGGCCGCGCGGACTGGCCCCAGACCCCGCGCAGCGATCTCGTGAGCGCGCTCGACGGTAATTGGGGCGAGATCGCCGTCAAGACCGAGAAAGCCGTCACCAAAAAGGCGCAAGAGGCCGGCGTGCCCGCCGCCAGTGCCGCCGATGTGGTGCAGGCGACGCAGGATTCCATTCGCGCCATCATGATGATCCGCGCGTATCGCATGCGCGGGCATCTGCATGCCGATCTTGATCCGCTCAAGCTGCAGGTGCGCGAACCCGCGCCTGAGCTCGATCCCAAGAGCTATGGCTTCACCGAGGCCGATTACAGCCGCAAGATCTTCATCGACAACTATCTGGGCCTCGAATACGCCACCATCCCCGAGATGCTGGCCATTCTGCAGCGCACCTATTGCGGCACGCTCGGCATCGAATTCATGCACATCTCCGATCCCGAGGCCAAGGCCTGGATCCAGGAGCGCATCGAAGGTCCGGACAAGGAAATCACCTTCACCCCCGAGGGCAAGAAGGCGATCCTCAACAAGCTGATCGAGGCCGAGGGCTTCGAGAAGTTCATCGATGTGAAATATACCGGCACCAAGCGTTTCGGCCTTGATGGCTCGGAAGCGCTGATCCCGGCGCTCGAGCAGATCATCAAGCGCGGCGGCGCGCTCGGCATCAAGGACATCGTGCTGGGCATGGCCCACCGCGGGCGCCTCAATGTGCTGACCCAGGTGATGGGCAAGCCGCATCGCGCACTGTTCCACGAATTCAAGGGTGGCGCATTCTACCCCGAGGACGTGGAAGGCTCGGGCGACGTCAAGTATCACCTGGGCGCATCCTCGGACCGCGAGTTCGACGGCAACAAGGTGCACCTGTCGCTGACCGCCAATCCGAGCCATCTCGAGATCGTCGATCCCGTGGTGCTGGGCAAAGCCCGCGCCAAGCAGGACCAGCACATCTCGCCCGACGGCAAGCTCATCAACATCGCCACCGAGGGCAAGCCCGATCGCTCCATGGTGCTGCCGCTGCTGCTGCATGGCGATGCCGCCTTTGCCGGGCAGGGCGTGATTGCCGAGTGCCTGGGGCTTTCGGGCCTCAAGGGCCACCGCACCGGCGGTTCGGTGCACTTCGTCATCAACAACCAGATCGGGTTCACCACGAGCCCGAAATTCTCGCGCTCCTCGCCTTATCCGACCGACGTCGCCAAGATGATCGAGGCGCCGGTGCTGCATGTGAATGGCGACGATCCGGAAGCCGTGGTGTTTGCCACCAAGGTTGCCATCGAGTTCCGCCAGCGCTTTGGCCGTCCGGTCGTGATCGACATGTTCTGCTATCGCCGCTTCGGTCACAACGAAGGCGATGAGCCAAGCTTCACCCAGCCGCTGATGTACACCAAGATCCGCGGGCACAAGACCACGCTCGAGATCTATGGCGAAAAGCTGGTCGGGGAAGGCCTCGTCACCGCCGAGGAAATCGACGCACTCAAGGCGGAATGGCGCAGCAAGCTCGAAGCCGAGTTCGAGGCCGGCCAGGACTACCGGCCCAACAAGGCCGACTGGCTCGATGGTGCCTGGAAGAGCCTCAAGCCTGCCGAGCAGGAAGGGCCGCGTCGCGGGCATTCCGGCGTCGAGGTGGAACGGCTGCATCAGATCGGCACGGCGCTGACCAAGGTGCCGGAGGGCTTCAACGTGCATCGCACGGTCAAGCGCTTCCTCGACAATCGCCTCGCGGCCATTGAATCGGGGGAAGGCATCGACTGGGCGACGGCCGAGGCCTTGGCGTTCGGTACGCTCGTGACCGAAGGTCATCCGGTGCGCCTGTCGGGTCAGGATGTGGAACGCGGCACGTTCAGCCAGCGCCACTCCGTGCTCAACGACCAGATGGTGGACGGCAAGACCTTTACGCCGCTCAATAACCTCGCTCCCGACCAGAGCCGCTACGAGGTCATCAATTCGATGCTCTCGGAAGAAGCGGTGCTGGGTTTCGAGTATGGCTATTCGCTGGCCGAGCCACGGGCGCTGACGATCTGGGAAGCCCAGTTCGGCGACTTCGTGAACGGCGCGCAGGTGGTAATCGACCAGTTCATCTCCTCAGGCGAGCGCAAGTGGTTCCGCATGTCGGGCCTCGTGATGCTGTTGCCGCATGGCTACGAAGGGCAGGGCCCCGAGCACTCCTCGGCACGTCCCGAGCGCTTCCTGCAGCTGTGTGCCGAAGACAATATGCAGGTCGCCAACTGCACGACGCCGGCCAACTATTTCCATGCTCTGCGCCGGCAGGTGACCCGCGACTTCCGCAAGCCTCTGATCCTGATGACGCCCAAGTCGCTGCTGCGGCACAAGCGGGCAACCTCGGGGCTGGCCGAAATGGGCGCCGAATCCTGCTTCCATCGCCTGCTCTGGGACGATGCCGAGGCACCGGGCGCACCCAAGACCAGCATCAAGCTCGCGGCGGATGACAAGATCCGCCGGGTGATCCTGTGCACGGGCAAGGTTTATTACGACCTTTTGGAAGAACGCGAGAAGCGCGGCATCGACGATGTGTATCTGTTGCGCATCGAGCAGCTTTATCCGTTCCCGGCCAAAGCACTGCTCGACGAACTCGGGCGGTTCGGCAATGCCGAGATCATCTGGTGCCAGGAAGAACCCAAGAATATGGGGGCCTGGGCGTTTATCCAGCCTTATGTGGAATGGGTGTTCGACCAGATGGGCCGCAATGGCCAGCGGGTGCGCTATACCGGCCGCCCGGCTTCCGCCTCCACGGCCACGGGCCTGATGCGCACGCATCTGGCACAGCTGCAAGCCTTCCTCGACGAAGCTTTCGCACAATAAGGGACTGACAATGTCGACAGAAATCCGCGTGCCGACGCTCGGCGAAAGCGTTACCGAAGCCACTATCGGGCAATGGTTCAAGAAGGTGGGCGATGCGATCGCCGCCGATGAACCCGTGGTGGAACTGGAAACCGATAAGGTGACCATTGAAGTGCCGGCCCCTGCCGCCGGCGTGCTTGAAGCGATTGCGGCCCAGCCCGGCGATACCGTCGATGTGGGTGCGCTGCTGGGTGCGATCGGCGCTGCCGGTGCGACGGCAACCGCCAAGCCAGCTCCCGCCGCCAAGGCGGCCGAGGCGCCAAAGCCGGCCGCAGCCCCTGCTGCCGGTCAGGCCGATCCGGCGCTTGGCCATCAGACCAGCCGCGAAGCTCCGGCTCCGGCGGCCAGCAGCGGTTCGGCAACGGCCAGCCCCTCGGCCCAGAAGCTCATGACCGAGAACAATCTGGGCACGGGCGATCTCAACGGTTCGGGCAAGCGCGGGCAAGTGCTCAAGGAAGACGTGCTGGCGGCGATCAGCCGCGTTGGCACCGCTCCTGCCGCCGAAGCCAAGGCGCCAGCGGCTGCGCGGGCGCCCGTCGCCGCAGACGATGCCGCCCGCGAAGAGCGGGTCAA
>JAQSXP010000106.1 GCA_029256605.1 Devosia sp.
CCTCGATGACCGCCTCAGTGCCTATGAGAACCTCAACTTCCACGGCCTCGTCTACGGCATGCCCAGCCGCGAGCGGCGGCAGCGCATTGGCGAGATGCTTGCGCTGGTGGAGCTGGAGGAATGGCGCGATGCCATTGTGCGCAGCTTTTCGGGCGGCATGCGTCGCCGGCTCGAAATCGCCCGCGCGCTCCTGCACAACCCGGCCATCCTCTTCCTCGACGAGCCAACGGTGGGCCTTGATGCGCAGACGCGCGAGCGCATCTGGCAGTATCTGGATGGTCTCCGGCGTGATCGCGAGCTGACGGTGCTGACCACCACCCATTACATCGAGGAGGTCGAGACCGCCGACCAGGTCTGCATCATCAACAATGGCGTCATCGTGAACCAGGGCAGTCCCGCTGAACTCAAGCTCGCTCATGGCCGCAGCTGGCTCCATGTTGTGCCCCGGGACGAGGGCGTGCGCCAAGCAATCCTCCAGCGCTTCCCCGAAACGCGCGACCTGGGCAGCAATCGCCTTGCCGTGCCGGTGACGGACGAGGGCTTTGTCGATCATTTCCTTGCCAGCTTTGGCAGCCAGCTCAGCGAAATGCGCCTCGAACAGCCCAGCCTCGAAAGCGTGTTCCTCGCCCTGACCGGAACCGAGCTGCGCGACCGTGCCGCCGGCCGGCGCGATGCCGAACAGGCGGCAGGCAGAAGGGCAGGGCGGCGATGACCATCATCCATGGCTGCGATACGTACTGCGCCGCCCGCACACCCAATCTTCGAGGCACACCATGAGCGCGATCATGCCCCTGCTGCGCGGCGTTTATGGCGTCTGGCTGCGTGAAGTCACCCGCGCCACCCGTGATCGCGGGCAGATGATCGGTGGCGTCAGCCGGCCGCTCATCTGGCTGCTGATCCTGGGCGTCGGGCTCAATCCCTATTTCCGCGGCGAGGTCTATGGGGAAGTGCGCTATGTCATCCCCTATACCTATCTGCAGTTCCTGTTCCCCGCCGTCATCGTGCTCAACATCATGTACACCTCGATCCAGTTCGCGGTGTCGGTGATCTGGGATCGCGAATTCGGCTTCCTGCGGGAAGTGCTGGTTTCCCCCATGCCCAAGCCGCTGGTCCTGCTCGGCAAGGTGCTCGGCGGCAGCACCGTCGCCACGCTGCATGGTGCGGTGGTGCTGATCCTGGCCCGGTTTGCCGATGTCACCATGACGCCCGAACAGGTCGTGACGGCTCTCGCCTTCATGTTCCTGCTCTCTTTTGGGTTGACCTGCTTTGGCGTGATCCTAGCGGCGCGGGTGCGCAGTTTCGAAGGGTTCGGCGTATTCTCCAACACCTTGATCTTGCCGCTGTATTTTACCTCGTCCTCGGTGTTCCCGCTCGATCCGGCCTTGAGCCGCACCCAGACCACCGCCAGCTATCCCGAATGGCTGGTGTTCCTCGTGCAGATCAATCCGATCACCTATGCCGTCGATACTCTGCGCGGCGTGCTGATCGGCTTTAATCAGTTCACGCCCAGCTACGGGCCTGTCATTGTTGTTGGCATGGCCATCGTGTTCTTTGTGCTGGCGCTTGTGGATTTCGGCCGCTCATGAGCACCCGGCGCCCGCATCGCTGGCTGCGGGCAGCGGCCAACCTCGCTTTGATCGCGGCCCTGCTGTTTGCCGTCAGCTTCCTGCCACCCGACACCTCGCTCAAGGCGCGCCAGGAGGCGGGCGTGCTCAAGCTGTGCGTGCCGCCCAGCTATCCGCCGCTGGTCACGGGGGACCCCGAAGAGCCGGGCTTTGACATCGAGCTGGCCCAGCACATCGCCCAATCCATCGGCGTGCGGCTCATCGTCAACGCGCTGCCCTCGATCGGGCGCGACTTCAATCCGCGCAACTGGCAGCTCTCGCGCGCCCAGTGCGACATGATCGCCGGTGGATTGACCGATACGCTGCAAACCCGCGGTTTCCTGCAGACCATCCCCACCTCCGCCGAAACCGGTTGGGTCGCCCTGGCGCCACAAGGCAAGTTGCCCAGTCCCGGCGCCGCAGCCGCCGTGCTCCCCGGCTCGAGCGGGCTGGACCGCCTAGCTCTTTCGAGCTGGTTGCGCGCGCAAGGCTTGCGCCCGATCCTCGTCAGCAGCCCCGATGAACTCGTCCGCGCCTTGACCGAGGGGCGCGCGCAGGTTGGCTTCACCGAGCGATTCGCGGCCAGTTCGATCACGTCTTTGCCGCCTGACATCACCCTGTCATGGCTGTCAGCGCAGGATCTGCCCCGCTACGGCATGGCACTCGGGTTGTGGAAAGGGGACCAGACGCTGATGCGCGCCGTTCGAGCCGCAATGGAAGCGCTCAAACAATCGGGAACCCTTGATAAACTGCGGGAACGCTACGGGTTGGCCGGGGTTCTTCCTGAACAAGGCTCTTTGTAGCAAACCGCGAAAGCAATCTGAAACTTCGCGTCGTTACGCCTCAGTTACCTATTGAAGCCGGCGGGTTTGAGGTTTAGGCGTGCCGGTGCAACGATATGACCAATGTCGCTCCGGGCGCGCTCACGGGCGTGCCATCCAACTCACCACCTTTGGGAGGTTATCGTGATCGAAAGATCCAAAGGGCTATTTGTCAGCGCCGCATTGTCGCTGACCCTCGGGCTGCTTGGGAGTGGCGCTGCCACTGCCGCCGGCTTTACGGCGGAACAAGCAGAAGCCGGCAAGCCCCTGTACGAATCCAACTGCGCACAATGCCATGGCTTCCAGCTTGAGGGCCCCGATGCCCCCGGTCTGGCCGGTCGTGACGTTATGCAGAATTGGTATTCCGCTGGGGGTCTTTACGACTTCATCAGCGTTGCCATGCCGCCTTCGGCACCTGGCCTGCTCGGCGAGGAAGCCTACATCAACATCGTCGCTTACATCATGTCGTTCAACGGCGCTCAGCCCGGTGACACGCCCATGACGACCGATCCCGAGCTGTTGGCGTCCATCTCGCTGCCCGAGGAAACCGCAGCTGGTGCTGCCGCCACGCCTTCGGCTCCGGCCGAGGCCGCTACGGCTACCCCCGAGACCACTGTTCCGCAGGCTTTCACCTGGGGCAAGCAGTTGCCCGGCGGTGCGCCACCGGCAGCTGCCGCACCAACCGCGGCGGCCGAGCCAAGTGTTCCGCAGGCCTTCACCTATGGCAAGCCATTGCCCGGGGCGACGAACTAACTCACTGCATCTAGCGCGTCCCAGACGCGCACCATTGGAGAGAATCGATGAAAATCGGTGTTTTGAAATCAGTCTTGGTGGCGACGACAGCCATGATGGCTTTGTCCGGCGCAGCTTTCGCCCAGGGCGTGCGGGAAGAGTACAAGCCCGTCACCGAAGAAATGCTGGAGAATCCTCCAGCCGAAGAATGGCTGATGTGGCGCGGCACCCGCGACAACCAGGGCTACAGCCCGCTTGACCTGATCAACAAGGACACGGTCAAGGATCTCGAACTCGCCTGGGCCTGGCCCATGGCTGAGGCCGGCATCCAGGAAACCGCACCCCTGGTGCATGACGGCGTCATGTTCCTGCAGACCAACAACGCCATTGTTGAAGCGCTCGACGCCAAGACCGGCGACCTGATCTGGCAGTATCGCCATGCGATGCCCGAGATCCCGACCTCCTGGAGCTACCAGGCCAACCAGGCCCGCCGCCAGAAGAACTCGATCGCGCTCTACCAGGACAAGATCGTTCTGACGACGCCCGACGCCAAGATCGTCATGCTCAATGCAGCCGACGGCAAGGTCGTGTGGGAAAAGCAGGTTCTCGATTACAACCTGGGCTACAGCTACACCATTGGGCCGCTGATCGTTCAGGACAAGATCATCTCGGCCATCTCGGGCTGCTCGATCGCCGGCACCGCTGGTGGCTGCTTCATCATGGCTCACGACGCCAACACCGGTGAAGAGCTGTGGCGCTTCAACACCATCGATGATCCCAACAATCCTGAGCAGCAGGCAAGCTGGGGCGAAGTGCCGCCGGAAAACCGTTGGGGCGGTACGCCATGGGCGACCGGTGCTTACGATGCGCGCACCAACACCACCTTCTGGGGTATTGGTATGCCCGGCCCTTATGCCGAGCTGATCCGTGGTTCGGGTGACGGCAGCGTGCTCTACACCAACTCCACCCTGGCTCTCGATGCCGATACCGGCGAGCTGAAGTGGTACTACCAGCACCTGCCGCGCGATAACTGGGATCTGGACAGCCCGTTCGAGCGTATCCTGGTTGACCAGGAAATCGACGGCGAGATGCACCACCTGCTGATCAGCGTTCCCGGCAAGAACGGCATTGCCTTCGGCCTCGACCGCGACACCGGCAAGTATCTGTGGCACAAGGAAACCGTTGTGCAGAACGTGGTCACCGGCGTCGATCCGGATGGCACCGTGCGCATCAACGAAGACCTGATCTCGGAAGCTGTGGGCCAGGAACACCTGATCTGCACCTCCGTGTCGGGCGGCAAGCTCTGGCAGGCCGGCTCCTACAGCCCGCTGACCCAGACCTTCTTCGTGCCCCTGACCGAGGCTTGCAACACCGTTGCGCCGACCCAGACCGAATTCACCGCCGGCAATGCCGTTGGTGCGGTCAAGTTCGGCCCGCGCGTTCTGCCTGAGGGCATCACCGATGCCGGCCTGCTGCAGGCTCTGGACATCAACCCGACCCAGGCCGAGTCCAAGTGGCAGGCGCGTGAGCGTCCGTCCATGACCAGCTCGGTGCTGGCAACCGGCGGTGGCCTGGTGTTCGGCGGCGACGCTGCTCGCTATGTCAAGGCGTGGGATCAGGACACCGGCGAAGTGCTCTGGGAACAGCGCCTGAACGCCCCGATCGGTGGTTACCCAATGACCTACTCGATCGACGGTGAGCAGTATGTCGCCATCCCGACCGGCTACAGCAACTCGGCCAGCTCGATCTCCTCGGCCTTCCCCGAGATCCCGCTGCCGACCGGTACCGGTAACTCGGTGTTCGTCTACAAGCTGCCGAAGGAATAAGTCTCCGGCGCAAACACCAGAGAGGGGCTTCGGCCCCTTTCTTCATTTTTGGAGATCCTGATGCTTCGCATTTTCGCGCTTTCCCTGGCGCTGCTGCTTTCAGGGCAAGCCTTTGCCCAGACCAGCAGCGTGCCGGGCGAACTGCTCAAAAACACCCGCCGCCAGAACGGCGATCAGATCAATGTCTGCTTCGACACCAGCAGTGTCATCAGCGCTTTCGACCATGAAGTCGCCCAGGCGATCGGTGACGCGCTGTTCCTCAAGGTCAATCCGGTTGAGGGCTTTGGCGGCTTTCCGGTCAATGGCGATGGCTTCATGGATGAGCTGATGCTCGCCATGAACAACACCTGCGACATCTTCATGGGCGTTTCGGTACAAACCAACTCGCCCTTTCCCGAATGGGCGTCCGTGACCCGGCCCTATGCCACCATCCCCTTCGTGCTCGCCGTGGAAGACGCCAGCTGGAACAGCTGGGCCGATATCCCGCGCGACCGCAAGATCGGCACGGCGCTGCAAAGCGTGGGGGAGCTGGTTTACATCACCTGGTCCTTGCAGCAGCCCGAAGCCGAGCGCTGGAAGCGCTTGCCCTATGCCGACAACAAGCTGATGGCCAAGCGCGTGCTCGACGGCACGCTGGGCGGCATGCTGCTCTGGCAGCCTGCTCTGCGCAAGCTGCAAAGCGAGCAGCCTGAAACCGCCGCCTTGCGGGTGATCGAACTGGCTCCCGTACCGGCAACCGCCATCAAGGTGGGCGCCGTGGTTTCGAGCCGCGACACCTTCCTGCGCACCCAGGTCGACCAGGCAATTGACGCGCTGGTGGCCGATGGCACCATCGCGGCCCTGCTCGAAAAATACGGCTATACCGGCGAGGCCGGCGACCAATAAAGCCTGCGCGCGTGAGCCACGGCTCACGCGCCAGCCTTCGAACTTAGCCCAGCAACTGGGCCATGACGAGAAACAAGCCCCCAACTAGTCCGGGTAGCGGCAGGATGTTGAAAATGGTGGTGGCCAGCGTCAGCCTTTGCACTTCCAGCAACACACCCAAAACGGCATAGCCGGCGGTGCGGGGCAGGTTGACCTGCACAATGGGGCGCAGCCACCACAGAAGCGGGATCAGCAGCAGAACGGTTGCTAGGCCGAGGATCGGCACGGCGGCAGCCCGGATGCGGCTCTGGATGCTGGTGTCGACATCGAGCCACAGCGAGCGGATCCAGCCCATCTGGAACAGCGTCGCCATGGCGAGCCCCCAAACCGACAGATGTGCGAAGGGATTGGCCGTTAGCCTGCCGTCATGCTGGGGCCGCATAAACCCGAGCAGGCGCGCGAACAGCGCCAGCAGCCCTCCGAGCACCGCCGTATAGATGAGGAATGCGCCGATCCGCGAGGCCAGCAGGCCAACAGTCAGTTCGTTCAACAGGCCCAACTGACTTGATCCTCTTATCGCGTCCAGGTTGCTGCTGCTGAAAACACGATGCCGGCGGACACTTCAAGCGCGAAGTGACCGCCGGTACAGATTAGGTCAGCCTGGCGCTTAGCCGAGGGTAGACAGCACTGGCGCGCCCGGCAGTCCCGATGCGAATGCACCGGCGGCGAAATCGGCGATGGCGGGGTTGTACACATTGGCACGTTCCAGAAAGCCCATATGGTTCACGCCCTCGATCTCCCGCAGCGTGGCCGTCGGTGTGTAGCCGGCAATGGTTTGGCTGGCGATTGGCTTGGTAACGATATCGGCCGCACCTGCCAGGACCAGCATGGGGACCTGCAGCTTTGCTGTGGCGCCGGTGGCGTCCCAGCGGAACATCGCCAGATTGCCATCGGCGATGGCGGCCTGCGAATTGCGCGTGCTGAGCAGGGTCGTGTGGTCCAGCTGGCTGCGCGTCACATATTTGCCAAAGCCGAGCCGGTTGGCCATATGCGCCGTGCCGCTGAGATAGCTCTGCCAGGCACTGAGCTGGCTGAGGGGCAGGAGCCACTTGGTCAGCTTCATCAAGGGCTCGAGCACGGGGAACCGCAGCGCCTGCATGAAGCGCGGC
>JAQSXP010000107.1 GCA_029256605.1 Devosia sp.
AGCGCCAGCGGCAGGAGCAGCAGGTGGAGGGCGATGGTTTGGGTGCGTTCGCGGCGGGACTTGCTCATTTGGGCTCCCTTCCGAGCCAGAGCTGGGCCAGCGAGATGGCAACGGCGAGCGCCGCGATGGCGTAGGCGACGGTGGAGGCATAGCCGAAATTGCCCGAGCCGAAGCCTTGGCGATAAAGGAAGAGCCCCAGGGTTTCGGTGGCCTGGCCGGGGCCGCCGCGGTTGGTGATGAGGAAGGGCTCGGAAAAGAGCTGCATGGTGCCGATGATGGACAGGACGGCGCAAAAGATCAGGATGGGTTTGAGGAGGGGCAGGGTGATGAAAAAGAACTGCCGGACCTTGCTGACCCGATCGAGGGTTGCGGCTTCGTAGACGTCCTCGGGGATGGATTGCAGGCCGGCGAGGATGATGATGGCGTTGTAGCCGGCCCAGCGCCAGGTGACGGCCATGATGAGCACGGCCATGGCGGCGGTGGGATTGGCGAACCAGTCGACGCGGGGCAGGCCGACCCCGGTCAACAGCTTGTTGACGATGCCAAAATCGAAGCTGAACATCAGCCGGAAAATGGCGGAATAGGCGACTTCACCCACAACCACCGGGGCAAAGAAGGCGAAGCGGAACAAGGGCCGCGCCTTGAGCCTGGGGGAGTTGAGGAGCACCGCCATGAGGGTGGCGAGCACCAGCATGACGGGCACCTGGATGACGAGGATCACCAGGGTGTTGCGCAGGGCGTTGAAGAAGGCGGGGTCGCCGATCATGCGCGTCCAGTTGAACGCGGGGTTGAACACCCAGGGGTTCACGCGCGTGTTGTGCAGCGAGATCACAAAGGAATTGATGATCGGCCAGATCCAGAAGGCCAGAAAGATCAGCAGATAGGGAGCCAGGAACCCATAGGCCGGGCCGTTGCGCAGGCGCATGCAAGAACTCTCCCGCTCCGGACAGTTGTGGAGGGTGAAGGGGTGGGGCGGCCCCGGGGAGCCGCCCGCGCGCGTGATTATTCCGCGATCGGCATGCCGGTGGCGCTGGCGATCTGGTTGGCAGCGTCGTCGAGCGCGGCCTGGGCATCGGGATATTCGCCGTTGAAGTAGCGGGTCTGGACGGCGCGATAGACCGATTCAGCGTCGTTCAGGAACGCCGTGCCGCGGCTGGGCTGGATGTTGGGCAGGGTCGCAAGGATCTCGGACCAGATGGGCTGGTCGCCCCAGTAGGGCTGAGGCTGGCTGACATAGGGATCTTCGAGAGCCGAGATCAGGGAGGGCACGAGGCCAAACTCGCGCAGCATGGTCACCTGGCCTTCATTGGTGGTGAGGGCGTATTTGACGAACTCCCAGGCGGCTTCCTTGTTGGCGGAGTTGTTGGTGATGGCGAGCGAGGAGCCACCCAGATTGGCGGCGTGCGGACCATCGGCGGTGAGGCTGGGCATGGGGTAGACACCCCATTTGCCGGCCAGATCAGGCGAGCCGTCGCGGATGCTGCCTTCGAACCAGCCGCCATAAACCTGGCTGGCGACGGTGCCGGCGGTGTTGGACTGGATCTTTTCATCCCAGATGGCGGCGGTCAGCGTGCCGGCATCCTTCATTTCCTTGATCTTTTCGAGCGTGGCGACGCAGGCGGGCTGGTTGATGGTGATGGACTGGCCATCCACCGAGTAATAGCCGCAGCCCTGCTCGTTGCCGATCATGCGGAACCATTCGCTGTCGCCATTGAAATCGGCCTGGGACATGACGACGCCGGGATTAGCTTCGGCGATCTTCTTGCCAGCTGCGATGAAATCGTCCCAGGTCTGGATGGTGGCGGGATCAACGCCAGCCTTTTCATAGAAGTCGCGGCGATAGAATACGGCCACCGGACCCGAATCCCAGGGCATGGCATAGGCCACGTCGCCCACTTCGAGTTCGGTGCGCTTGAAATCGGGGAACAGTGCCTGCAGTTCGGGGGTGTAGCCGAGCTCTTTGAGATTGGCGAAGCAATCGGGGAACTGGTTCCAGAAGCCTTCTGCTTCGAAGTTCTCGACGGTCACGATATCGGGCATGCCAGCGCCGCCGGCGGCGCAGCCGGCCAGCGTCTTGTCAAAGACCTGCTGGTTGCCCAGGTCCTCCACCGTGACCTTGATGTCAGGGAATTGCTGGTTGAAGCCGGGCACCACCGATTGGAGGGCCGAGGCTGCCACATTCCAGCTCCAGATGGTGATTTCGCCTGACTGAGCCAAGGCCGAGCCAGTCGCCATGGCGGTGGCGAGCGCCAGCGTCGCGCAGGCAAGATGAATGCGCATGGTAGTCCTCCCTTTTTATTTGCTCTTATGGCGAGCGCTTTCTAAGCTAGCCCCATGGTGCCCGGCGTCTCCCCCAAATGGAATGCCAAGTTGCCGGAAAGTAAGATTTGAACAAACGCTTCTGGGAGCCTGCAAAAAGCGCGGTGGAGCGTGTGCCCAATACTCTGGTGGTCAGCCATGAGCAGCCAGGGATCATGAACACGCCCCATTGGCACGCGCAGGTGGAGATCAACTTCATCTTCAGCGGCTCGGTGGAATACCGGATGCACGGGCACGATGTGGCCCTCAAGGCCAATGATCTGTGCATGTTCTGGGGCGGGCTGCCGCATCAGGTGATCGACACCTCCGAGGACGCGTTCTTTGTCGCGATCCACCTGCCGCTGGTGCATTTCTTTCGCCTGAGGCTGCCGGCTGACATGTCGGAGAAGCTCATGCGGGGGGCGACGCTGGTGACCAGCACGCCCGACGGGACGGATGCCGGCAATTTCAACCGCTGGTCGCGCTATATGCAGCCGGGCGACGAAAAGCGGGCCGATCACGCCATCAATGAATTACTGCTGCGCATCGAGCGCGTGCAGTTCGAGCCCTGTTATCTCGTCGAGCCGGGTGGGGCGAGCAAGGGTGCGCTCGAAGGGCTGGACCAGCAATCCTTCAGCAATGTCAGCAGCATCTGCGATTTCATTGCCGGCAATTTCCGGCATGATATCTGTTCGGCCGATATTGCCTCTTCGGCCGATATCCACCCGAAATACGCCATGTCCGTGTTCAAGAAATCCACCGGCATGACGCTCAACGAGTATGTGAACCTCTTGCGGCTCTCCTATGCGCAGGCGCTGCTGATGCAGGAGGACGCCAATGTGCTGGAGGTAGCAATGGAAAGCGGCTTTGGCTCGCTCAGCGCCTTCAACAAGTCCTTCCGCAAAATCGCCGGCATGGCGCCCAGCGATTTCCGGCGGGATGCCCGGGCGCGGCCGGGTGCAACAAGCCTGCGCCGGAACTGAGTTGGCTTTTCTCGCGAAGTAGAGTGCGCCGGCCCCAGGGAGCCGGCGCGGGTGGTGCTATTCGATGAAGGTGACGGGCACGCCGGGCTCGACCATGGCGGCCAATTCCCGTGCGTCCCAGTTGGTCAGCCGCACGCAGCCATGCGAGCCGGTCTTGTCGATCTTGGACGGCTCGGGGGTGCCGTGAATGCCGTAGGTCGGCTCAGAGAGATCAATCCAGACCGAACCCACCGGACCATTGGGGCCAGGCGCGAGGGTCAGCACTTCGGTGTTGTCGCCCTGCTGGAAATTGACCTCGGGATTATAGGTGTAATCAGGGTCAAGCACGACGGCTTCGACCATGTGGGTGCCAGAGGGGGATGGATTGTCCTCGCTGCCGATGGTGGCGGGATAGGCGACGAGCAACCGGCCCGTGGCATCATAGGCCCGCAGCATGCCCAGGCGCTTGTCGGCCTCGATGGTCGCGACCATGCCGGCCAAATCGGGGCCGGGGGCGGCGACGGCGACCTCTTCGCCTTCGGCAAAGCCGGCATCGGGGTTGAGCGCCCTGAGGAAATCCACATCCATATGGAAGCGTTCGGCCAGCAGCTCAGGCACGCTGGTGTAGCCAAGGACGTCACGCTCGGCCAAGTCGGCGTAATCGGTGGGCAGCTCATCGACGATGGCGGCGACGTCCTCGGCGGTGATCGTATAGGCCATGACCACCGGATCGGGCGTTTCGAGCCGCGCCAGAATGGCAGGGTCGAGCGTCCCATCGCCCGGCAGGCCATTAATGGCGGCAAAGGCCATCACGGCCTTGCGCACATTGGCGCCGTCATAACCATCGATCACGCCCGGAGACACGCCCGCCCGATCGAGCAGGATCTGGAGGCGCGCGATGGCCGCATCGGGGAGCACTGGCGCGGGCTCGGCCGCGGCCTCTGACGCGCCTTCGTCAGCTGCCGGGGGCGGCAGCGGCGCGGCGTTCTCGTCAGGCAAGGGGGTGGCAAAGCGCGCCAGCAGCGGCTCGAGGCTGGCCGCATTGATGTCCTGCCCGGTCGGGGGCGCTAAAGGCGCGGCGTCTGGGGGAAGCTGTTGGGCTGAAACTGGAAAGCTGAGGGCGGCAAGAAGGAGGGGCAGGCACAAACGGGCAGCGAGGTTCATAATGGGTCCTGGAACAGGCAGTTGCCAGCTCAACGCCGCATCAAAGCCCAAGTTGCCCCGATTAAACCCTATTCACAGAGGCGAGCCTGACAGGCGGCGCCATGGCAGCCCATATCTACATGGAAGTGGTCATGGTGTTCGGCATTGGCTTCGGGACCGAGCGTGGTCGAAAAGCTCGAACAGGCCGCATCATGGGCAAAGCGGAGGAACCGGCCTTCGGGGCCGGCAGCATCGGACCAGTCGTTTTCCACGCTTACCGTGCGCCCGTCGGCAAAGGTGAAGCCGATGACATCGAGGGCGTCGGCCATGCCGTGCTCGGAAATGCGGCTGGAGTCGCCGCCGACACGGGCGCGGCAATTGTAGCTGGTGCCGACCTCGAGGCTCGTCAGCTCGGTGTTTTCCCGCGACTGCAGATAGCCGTTCATCGCCTGCGCCCATTGGGGGAGGCTGGTAGCGACTTCGCAGGTGAGGGTGGCTTCCGTAGAAAGCGGCACCATGCGGCCATTGACCAGAACGCTCGTCACCGCCAGCGGCGATTGCGTGCCGCAATCGCCTTCATCGATTGGGGGCAGCATCTTGGCTTCGATCTGGCCGCCGATCAGGGCCGGGCACTGGGTCTGGTAGGGGCGCTCGGGCTTGGCCGGGGTGGGTTCCGCCACTTCGGCGGGCTCTCCGGCGGCCGGTGTTTCAGCATCAGGAGCGGCTTTCTCCTCGCCAGCGGTCTCGGCATTGGGCGCGGCTTCATTCTCGCCGGCTTGCTCCCCCTCAGGCGCAGCGTCGTCCGGGGCGGGCGTATCTGCGTCCGTCGCCGGCTCAGCGGCGTCGGGTGCCGGTGCATCGGCTTCCGGGGCTTCGGTCAGGCTCTCAGGGCGGTCGCGCGGCATGGGCGGGACTGCCTCAGGGGCCTCCTGGGCGAAGACCAGCGAGGGCAGCAACAGCATGGCGGTGAGCAGGGCGGGGCGCAGCATGGGCAGAGAACGCGGCTGAGCGCCGCGCGTTGCCCGCTGCACTTAACTTTGCATTAAGAATGTGCGCAGCCGCTCGATGCCGATGTTGATGCGCTCGGGCGCGGCGGCAAAGCACCAGCGCAACCAGCCTTCGCCTTCGGGTCCAAAGGCGCTGCCGGGCGCGAGGCCCAGGCCTGCTTCGGCGACAAGGCGCTTGGCAAGAGCGAGGGAGTCATCGTGACCGGCGATGCGGAAAAAGGCGTACATGGCTCCGTCCGCCTCGGGCAGGGTCACGCCGGGCAACTGCTGCAGCGCCTCGAGAAGGGTGGTGCGGGTTTGCGCCAATTCGCCGTGAATCTGGGCGACGGTGGCGGCGCTCTCGGGATGGGTGAGGGCGGCAAGACCCCCGGCCTGGATGAATTCGGGCACGCAGGAGGTGTTGTATTCGATGATCTTTTCGAGCTGGGACATGAGGGCGGTGGGCAGGACGAGCCAACCCAGGCGCCAGCCGGTCATGCGCCAGGTTTTGGA
>JAQSXP010000108.1 GCA_029256605.1 Devosia sp.
AGGAGCGAGCGGGGAAAGTGGCCGAGGCATAGAGAAGTCCATTGAGGCATTGGGGCGGTCAATGGACCAGTACCAAGGCGGGGTAATGGCAGCGTGAAGGAAATTCGCTCGGCCAGCGCTGGCAGCTGCGCGGCAAAGCCACGCACCGCCCGGGCAAGCCGAACTGGGCTGGCCGAGCGATCTCGGCCAGCATGAGTGGGATTAGTCCGGCTTAGTGAGCGTCGGCGGCGAAATCGGCCTGCCACATCTTTTCGATGTTGTAGAACTCGCGCACTTCGGGGCGGAAGATATGAACGATCACATCCCCAGCATCCACCAGCACCCAATCGCAATGGGGCAGGCCTTCGATGCGCGGCTTGCCAAAGCCGGCGTCGCGCAAGGCGGTAACCAGCTGATCGGCCACGGCGCCCACGTGGCGCTGGGAGCGACCCGAGGTGACCACCATATGGTCGGCCAGGGATGACTTGCCGGTGATATCGACGGCGATGGTTTCCTCGGCCTTGGCATCGTCAAGGCATTCCAGCACGACATCGATCAACGCGCGCGTTGGCGCGGTTGGCGGCGTGGTCTGGGACGGGGAAAAGGTGTTGGGCAGCGTGGCCATCAGCAATGGCCTCCCGCCCATGCTCGCAGGGCATGGGTCATGCGTTGGGTCAGCATCCTTGGTTGTTGATCGGAATGTGCACGCGTCTTTGCAAACGGCAAGCAATCGTTCCTGTTCTTGGGTGATCTATATCACACCGGCCTAATATGCGCTTTTGCAGCCCTGGGTGCAAGGTCGGGTGTTTTATTTTGCCGTTTCACGCCCTCGCGCCCGCAGTTGCGAGGAAGAAAGCGTGGACTGCTTGCCGTGCAAATAAACCCAGGCCGGTGGCGGACGCAGGGCCAAAGTGCCTGCCTGGCTTTCGGGAATGCGGAAGGGCTGCAGCGCAAGGGCAGCGCGCGAAGCTGGCGCCACACGATCGGCGCCGGGGCGCACATAAACGGCAATGGGCATGGTGGCGGCAATTTCCGTCCAACGCTCCCAGCGATGGAACTGGGCAAGATTGTCGGCACCCATTATCCAGACGAAGTGCCGATCCGGCAGGGTTTGGGACAAAAAGCGCACGGTCTGCCAGGAATAAGCAAAGCCGAGCGCCGCCTCAAAGCCGGTGACCCGGACGCGCGGATGCGCCAGCACCTCGCGGGCGGCTTCCACCCGGTCACGCAGGGGCGCGAGTTCAGCGTGGTTCTTGAGCGGGTTGCCGGGGGTGACCAGCACCCAAAGCGCATCGAGCCGCAGCCGCACCAGCATCTGCTGCATGACGAGACGATGGCCGGCATGCACGGGATTGAAGCTGCCGCCGAACAAACCAATGCGCATGCCGCGCGCAGATGGCGGAATTTCGGTGACGCCGGCGATGCGGAGGGGCGGACGGTGGGTCAATCGACACCGCACCATCGGCCTGGGGCTCCCTCCCCCTTGAGCGGAGGGTTGGGGAGGGGGTGGTGCAGTGGATCACTGATGGACCCCCGCCCCCCGCCCCTCCCCTCAAGGGGGAGGGGAGCAACAAGCTCCGAAGATGGTGCCAAGACCAGAAAGTTCACGGCCGCAGCTGGCCGTTGCCGCGGACGCGGTATTGGAAGCTTGTGAGCTGCTCGACGCCGACGGGGCCGCGGGCATGCATCTTGCCGGTGGCGATGCCGATTTCACCGCCAAAGCCGAACTCGCCGCCATCGGCGAACTGGGTGGAGGCATTGTGCATAAGGATGGCGGAATCGATGCTGTTGAAGAACAGCTCCACCGCCGCCGGGTCCTCGGCGATTACAGCTTCGGTGTGGTGGCTGGAATAATGCTCGATATGGGCGATGGCCGCCTCGATGCTGTCCACGATCTTAACCGAGATGATGGCGTCCTCGTATTCGGTGCGCCAATCGCTTTCGGTGGCAGGCTTGGCGTCGGGGATCAGCGCGCAAACCGTTGCGTCGCCCCGGATTTCGCAGCCGGCGCCCTGCAGCGCGGCAATGATCGGGCGCAGATGGGTCTCCACCACATCCCGATGCACGAGGAGGGTTTCGGCGGCGCCGCAAATGCCGGTGCGGCGCATCTTGGCGTTGAGGGTAATTGCGACGGCCTTTTCCAGATCGGCCGAGCGGTCGATATAAACGTGCACCAGCCCTTCGAGATGGGCAAATACCGGCACCCGGGCTTCCGCCTGTACGCGGGCAACGAGGGTCTTGCCGCCGCGGGGCACGATCACATCGATATTGCCATCGAGGCCCGCGAGCATTTCGCCCACGGCCGCGCGGTCGGTGGTGGGAACGAGTTGGATGGCCTCGACCGGCAGGCCCGCGAGGTGCAGTCCGTCGAGGAGGCAATCCACGATCGCCTGGGAGGAATAAAAGCTGTCCGAGCCACCGCGCAGGATCACGGCATTGCCCGCCTTGAGGCAGAGCGCGCCCGCATCGGCGGTGACATTGGGACGCGATTCAAAGATGACGCCAATCACGCCCAAAGGGGTGCGGACGCGCTGGATATGCAGGCCATTGGGCCGGTCCCATTCGGCAATGACGCTGCCGACGGGATCGGGTAGTTCGGCAATGGTGCGAACGGCCTCGATCATGGCGTTGATACGCGCATCGGTCAGCAGCAAGCGATCGAGAAAGGCCTTGGAGATGCCTTTGGCCGTGGCCGCTTCCATGTCGCGCGCATTGGCCTTGAGGATCTTGGCGCGGTGGGCGTTGATGGCACCGGCAGCGGTGAGGAGCGCGGTGCGCTTTTGCGCAGGCGTGGCGCTGGCCAGCACCCGGGCGGCGGCGCGGGCATTGCGGCCGAGCTCGGCCATGACGGCGGCGGTGTCGCCCTTAACTTCAGCCAGGCTCATTGACGGCTTCCTCCTTGGCGCCCACCAGCACGAGATTGTCGCGATGCACCAGCTCGGCCCGGTGGCCGATGCCCAGCAGTTCCACCACGATGTCGCTGCGTTTGCCCATCACCAGCCGGGCTTCGTCGCTGTCGAGCCCCGCAAGGCCGCGCGCGATCTCGACGCCTTCGGGATCGGTGACGGCAATGGCATCGCCGCGTTCAAAGCTGCCGCTGACCTTGGTCACCCCGATAGGCAGGAGCGAGCGGCCGGTGCGCAGCGCGCGTACGGCGCCGGCATCCACCTGGAGCGTGCCCGCGACATGCAAGGTGCCCATGATCCAGCGCTTGCGCGCCTGGCCCCGGCTCTGCACAGGGGCGAAAAGCGTGTGGCGCGCGCCTTGCGCCAGAGCGCGCAGCGGATGGGGCTCTGTGCCCTTGGCAATGATCATGGCGGTGCCCGCTTGGGTCGCGATCTTGCCAGCTTCCACCTTGGTGGTCATGCCGCCACGCGAAAGGTGGCTGGCGGCGCCCCCCGCCATGGCTTCGATGGCCGGCGTGATGCTGGGAACGATCGGCAGATGGGTAGCACTCGGGTCCTTGGCGGGCGGGGCGGTGTATAGCCCGTCGACATCGCTGAGGAGCACCAGGCACTCGGCCTCGATCATGGTGGCAACGCGCGCCGACAGGCGATCATTGTCGCCATAGCGGATTTCGGCGGTGGCGACGCTGTCGTTTTCGTTGATGATCGGCACGGCCCCGAGGGTCAGCAGGGTCGTAACGGTGGTGCGGGCATTGAGATAATAGCGCCGCTCTTCGGTGATGTTGGGGGTGATGAGGATCTGGCCGGTGACGATGCCGTGCCGGCCGAGCGCCTCAGCCCAAGCCTGGGAGAGCGCGATCTGGCCGGCGCTGGCGGCAGCCTGGGATTGCTCGAGGGTAAGCACCGGCGCATCGAGATCCAAGAGCCCGCGCCCCAGCGCAATGGCGCCCGAGGAGACAATGACGATCTCGGTGCCGGCCTGTTTGAGGCCAGCAAGATCATCGGCAAGGCTGGCCAGCCACTCCGAGCGCAGGCGCCCAGACTTATCGACCAGCAGAGCCGAGCCGATCTTGACCGTCAGGCGCTTGAAGGGCGCAAGGGCGTTCATCGTGCCACGCCCGAACGGGAGGAGCCAGGCAAGGTCATTTCAGGGCGCCCAATGGGGTTCAACCTTGCGGCGGGCCGCTTCCGCCCGCGCCGCCTTTTCTTCGTCGAGCACGGCGATGACACGATAAAGCACCGCATCGACCCCCTGCCCGGTCACGCCCGAGACCTGGAGCACATCGGCCCCGCTGAGCTTTTTGAGGAGCTTGACCTTTTCCTTGAGCTCTTCGGGCTCGATGGCATCGACCTTGTTGAGCACGACGATCTCGGGCTTGTCGCCCAGGATCTCGTCATAGGCGGCCAGTTCGGTGCGAATGGTCTTGTAGGCGGTCTTGATGTCGTCCTGCGTGCCATCGATGAGATGGATCAGAACGCCACAGCGCTCGATATGCCCAAGGAACCGGTCGCCGATCCCAGCCCCTTCGCTGGCTCCTTCGATGAGGCCGGGAATATCGGCCAGAACGAAGTCGCGCTCGCCGATGGAGACCACGCCGAGATTAGGATGGAGCGTGGTGAAGGGGTAATCGGCAATCTTTGGCTTGGCGGCGGACACGGCCGCCAGGAAGGTCGACTTGCCGGCATTGGGCAGGCCCACGAGACCGGCATCGGCGATCAGCTTGAGGCGCAGCCAGATCCACTTTTCCGTGCCTTCCTGGCCCGGATTGGCGCGGCGGGGCGCCTGGTTGGACGAGGTCTTGAAATGGGCATTGCCAAAGCCGCCATTGCCGCCCGACAGCAGCACGACGCGCTGGCCGACCTCGGTCATGTCAGCGATGAGGGTTTCGTTGTCATCTTCAAAGATCTGCGTGCCCACGGGAACGCGCAGGATCGTATCCTCGCCATCGGCGCCGGTGCGCTGCTTGCCCATGCCATGGGTGCCGGTCTTGGCCTTGAAGTGCTGCTGGTAGCGGTAATCGATCAGGGTATTGAGCCCATCGACGCATTCGATGATCACATCGCCGCCGCGCCCGCCATTGCCGCCATTGGGTCCGCCGAATTCAACGAATTTTTCGCGCAGAAACGAGACGGCGCCCGCGCCACCATCTCCCGAGCGAACATAAACCTTGGCTTGATCAAGAAACTTCATGGCTATGCGCCTTCCAGACGCCTTGCGTCAATTGAGTGTCGATATGCTCCACCTCGGCCTTGCGTGCAAGGCATAGGAGGCGGGAACGGCCAATCTCGGTAAAGCCGAGCTTGCGCTGGATCGCCAGCGAGGCCGCGTTGAAATGAAACACGCCCGAATACACGACCGGGGCGTTGGTTGCGGGGAAGAACCAGTCAAGGCTCGCCCGCACCGCTTCGGTCATGATGCCCTGCCCCCAAAAGGGGCGGCCGAGCCAGTATCCTATAATGGGGCCTTTGGGCCCAAGATGAAACCCCACATGCCCCGCCAAACCAAAACCGGGCAGGTCGATGGAGAAATTGGTGTCCTCGAGCGGCAATACGGCGCGCCGCGTGCGCAGCCACGCCTTGGCATCGCCTACCCGATAGGGATAGGGCACCCGCGCCAAATTGCCCGACACCGCAAAGTCGTTGAGATAGCGCGCAATCAACTCGGCGTCTTCCAGCCGAGGTTGGCGCAGCGTAAAGCGCGGGGTCTGCAAGGTCAGGCTCATGGCACCATGCTCAGGCGGCGATTGGGCATCATTGCGGCAGGTCCAGGCCCATCAGCACCACGGGCTGGCCGACCAGCGTGCCGGTCTCCTCGATCCCCTGCCCCAGTTCGACAAAGCCGACCTTGCGCAACACCGCAATGGAGGCGGCATTGCTCACCAGGGCCCGGGAGCGGAGGGCGCTAAAACCTGCCTCGCGCGCGGCCGCCACCACTGCCCGTGCCGCCTCGGTGCCATAGCCGTTGCCCCAAAAGGGCTCGCCCAGCCAATAGCCCAGCGCGGGCAAGTGTT